>CAYVXD010000030.1:0-9511 GCA_964454265.1 uncultured Candidatus Sumerlaeota bacterium
ATGAAAAACAACCCAAAATGGGTCAAGAGAGAATTATCGTACACAGCCTAGTACACCGTCAACTTTGCAATGAGGTATGTAGGGTTCGGATTAGTCCGCCTGAGGCGGATCATGAAGACGTCTCGCCTTCACATGGGGAGGGCAGGATGCCCTCCAGACTGTTCGCCGCGGCGAACGCTACCCATCAAAACAACGTAGACGGACTACTAGCACCAACCCCCTGGAACAGGCAATGGCAAAATCAAAGGGGGAATTCGGGGACGGCAACCCAAATTCGTCCTTGCCTTCGCGCATGGTGTTAGCGCCCTTCATCTTCTGCACCCTCCGGCCCAGCGGCACCCTAACGCATGTTCTTATTTTTATCTGACAGGATTTACAAGATTTACAGGATTAATAATTCCCTTTATTTATCCCCACGACGGTATTCTCTGAACTTTCTTTTCACCTCGACGGAAGACCCGAAATTTATCAGCAGTCCATGGTCGATATTTATGGACTTTGTATGCGCACCCGATTATCTGCTCAGTCAGTCTATCAATATCCATCACTCAGCACCTTCTGTAATCATGTAAATCTTGTTAATCATGTCTAGGAAAGTTCTCTTTACAATTACCCGTGCACACATATTGTTACTCTGAGTAGAGAGCGCTTGTCACTCTGATCCGCCGCGGCGGAGAAGAGTCTCAACAAGCAGTACCTCTATTACAATACATCGCTGCAATTGCGAGTCAGAGCACTTAGGCTAGAGATAGATCTGAACAGCGGTCTCGTTACAATCGGGGAATTTCGGACATTTGATGCACTCGGTCCAGACTTTCTGGGGCAGGGTGTTTTTGTCAATGACTTCGAAGCCCTTTTGCACAAAGAACTGGGGCTTGAACGAAAGGGCAAAAACGCGCGGCAAGCCGAGCTCCTCTGCTTCAGCCAGACAGCACTTAAGTAGCTCCGTGCCAATGCCCTTGTGCTGATACTCCGGCACTAAGGCCACAGACTTGACCTCTCCGAGATCCTCCCACATGATATGCAGGGCCGCACAGCCGAGCACCTTCTCGTCCTCAGAGTAGACAAAATAGTCGCGCAGGTTCTCGTAAATTTCATTCAGCGAACGGGCCAGCATCTCGCCTTTCTCAGCCCAGAAATTGATAAGGCGATGAATAGCTGCTACATCCCGAATGCGTGCTTTGCGGATCACGCCTGATAATTGCGGATTTTCCGCCATACGCTGAAGCACCTTTCGCACGTTAAGAAATATCAGAACACAACGGCACGACGTTCACTATGTTGGGAATTCAGCATGATAATGTGGACTTTTATTTTTTGCGTTGTGTCGCCGTGGTTAAATTTTCGTCTTAACAGGGGTTTTAAGCCTTCTGGTGCGATGCGGTGAACTCCTCGCCCAGCCGCTTGCCAGCTTCCAGGGCTTTCAGGTTCAATTCAACTAGATGCTCCCCTTTCCCGCCGACCATTTCTTTTAGCGCCGCGGATAGCGTTTTGAAATGAACCAGCTGGGTATAGACCACAAGGGCACCAACTGTGATGACATTCGCCACCCGCGTGGTACCGATTTGCGTGGCGATCTCTAATGCTGGCACGGGAAAGTAGGTGAGATCCTTGCGTGCCTGGATGTGCGAAATCAATGATTTGTTGTAGACTACCAGTCCGCCAGGCTCCACGTGCTCCTCAAATTTGTCTTGCGATGGCTGATTCAGGCTGACCAGGAGATTAGGCTTTGCAATCACGGGGGAGTACACCTGCTCGGAGGAGATTACGACTGTGCAATGTGCAGTACCGCCGCGCATCTCCGGCCCATAAGAGGGGAATACGGTAACGTTATAGCCGTCCTGCATACCTGCGGTCGCGAGCAACTGGCCTGCGAACACAATACCCTGCCCGCCAAAGCCAGCCAGAATGATCTTCTTAAGCATGCCCTTCCTCCCTGCTGGCCTATTTTTGACTAAAGACTGCCACAGAGACTGCCACGGAGACACAGAGATTCTCAAAGAATACATCGTTTTATGTTATTAAATCTAGATCCAACAGCGAATAATCCTTTGGGTAAGTCCGTTTATTCTATTTGTACTCTGTGCCTCGGTGTCTCCGTGGCTTTTCTCTATGCTATAAGCAATTATATTAAACGCATGCAGGCCACTATACTTCTTCATGCGAAGCCGATTTGCGCCTTGCGCTCTTGAGCTGGATAAGCACGTAAACGAGAAAGCCCAACCCGATGCCGACTGCATCTGCACCCAGATCTCCCCATTCAAACGAGCGATCGGGCACGGAGAGTTGATGAAATTCGTCCAGCACCCCGAACACAAAACAGGTAACCAGGCCCACAATTGACGCCGAAACTGTATGCCTGCGCCAAGCATAGTGGAAAAGGGCTCGGGCAACGAGCCCCGTCAGCACTGCGTACTCCAGCACGTGTACTGCTTTATCCGCATTTGGGACAAATGTGACTTCAGGAAAGGCTTCGCCGGGTTGTGAGGAGAGAAAAAAAATCAGAGCCGCCCACACTACCGGCGGTCCCCAGTACAGTAACAATGGATAGCGTTTGTCGAGCGCGTGCAGCCACCCGAATTCTGTGCGCTCCGGCCCAGCTGGTTTAAACTCTTCTGGCAATAGTCAGATCCCCCGGCGGCCATACATAAGCGTAATCCACCGCATACCCGATCAAGTCTCTGTAGTTTCCTGCGGCTGAATGAGCGCCAGTTGTCCGTTTGGGCGCCTATACAGGACGTTTGGCTGATGAGTCTCCTCGTTCAAAAAGAGCAGAACCTGCCGATCCAGAGCTTCGAGCTGTAACTTTGCATCACGAACGGATAGCGGTTTCGCGGTAGCTGTTTCCAGCTCTACGGAAGACGCTCCGGAATCTGCGGCAGGCGCTTGCACCGGTGTCAGGTGGCTCGGTTTTGCGGCCTTCTTCAAATGTTTCTTATTCCCAATGAGCCTTTGCTTCTGCTTTTTCAGCTGACGCTGCACCTTGCTGAGAACACGGTCGAAAGTCACCCGCAGATCCGTATTCTCTTCCGTGCTCTGCACAGTAATGGGGCCAGCCTTCACCACCATCTCTACGATATGGCGATATTTGACCTGATCCAGGACAACGTTAATTTCATGAATTTTCTCAAAGTAACGTGGAAGCTTCTTCACTTTCTTTTCAATAAAACTGCGAATCTGGGGTGTTACCTCACTGTGCCGTCCGGTAATCCGAATGTTCATGCGCTCTGTCCTCTCTGCCTCAGGATAGAACAGGCAAGGATGCCTGTGCTACTGTGGTATGGGTTAGCAAAGCCTACCGTTCTTGCGTATCACTTTACTAAACTCGACCCGTACACGGTATACAGAGGTTTGTCTGAAATCTGGGATACGCACTACTTGACGGACTCTTTCCGGACATCAGGGGTGGTATCCATGTAAAAGCGCTCGCCCAGGTAGAGGGCGCGGGCACGGTCGTTGTTAACCAGCTCTTTGGCTGTGCCAGAGAGCTCGACGTTCCCCTCGTAGATTAAGTAGGAGCGATCGGTGACCTGAAGGGTTTCGCGCACACTGTGATCGGTAATCAAGATGCCCAAACCACGAGTCCGCATCTGGTATATAACCAATTGCAGCTCTTCGACGGCTTTGGGATCAACGCCGGAAAATGGTTCATCCAGAAGCATAAAACACGGAGAGGTCACCAGTGCCCGAGCGATTTCCACGCGCCGACGCTCCCCACCCGACAGGGTGTACGCTTTGTTTTTCGCCAGATGCGCGATGCCCATCTCATCCAGCAGCTGCTCCAGGCGCTTGTTCTGCTCATCTCGTGTGATGTTTAACGTCTGGAGAATTGCAAGAATATTCTCTTCAACTGTGAGCTTGCGGAAAATTGACACGTCCTGGGTTAAATACCCTATCCCCAGCCGGGCACGCTTATACATCGGCAGCCTGGTGATATCCATCGAATCAAAGCAGACCCTTCCTGCCGTTGGTATGACAAACCCAATGATCATATTGAAGGTTGTCGTCTTGCCAGCACCATTAGGCCCCAGCAGGCCGACGATCTCACCTTCGTGCAGCTCAACGCTGACGTGATTGACCACCTGCCTGCCGCCATACGTCTTCACCAGATTGTCGGTAGTAAGTTTTGGCATGGTAATTGAAAAGCAGGGTACAGTTCACGCGCTCGTTCCTCGCTTGGGACAGTCCCCGATTTTCTACTCCTCATTTCAAATGTGATGGTGTAGTAGTGACCGTGGTGAAAAAAAATCAGATGCAGCCTGTCTTCTTACTTATCGGAATACTTTACTATCCTATGAGAAAATAGTTGGGAATGTAAAGCAGAAATTTCTTCCCTATCTAGCCCAAAGTGCCCGTCTTTAGTTGTAGGGGCAGGTTTCAAACCTGCCCCTACTTATCTGCGCCGGGCTACTCATAGGCTACCTGGGTTACATTTTGAGGCTTGACTTGCCTCTAGAGTTTCCATATCTCTATTTGGTGAATCTGGCCGGAAAAAGAAGAAGGAATAAAGAGGAACAAGAATCAGAGGGTAATCTACAAAGGGATTTGCAGCTAAGCTACAAGAGCTAAATCTGGTGGAAACTGGTTCTGAGGTTATTTTTTTTTCTGGCAACGCTGAGTAATGTTACGTGGTTTTTTCAAGCGTGGGGCTAGTTCCTCAGGGGATCAAGTGAGCAGTCAGGCAATACCAACCTGCCTTTTGCATCCGCATCGCAGTGCAGAGTGGACATGCCAGACTTGTAAGAACTTTTTCTGTGACGAGTGCGTGGAGCATAAGAGAGTCGGCAAGATCGTCGCGCACATCTGCAAAAGTCCACGCTGCCGGGGCCGATGTGTCCCGATTGATGCTGCGATCTCGCAGGCAGTTGAGTTCGAAGGTGACGCGGGATCAGCGTATCTGACCGACCGGGTCCAGTGGTATTTGCGTCGTTGGAAAACGAGATTTCACATTGCCCTGGGGCTTCTCGTCCTGGTCGCTCTGCTGGATATCATGCGGGCAATAGGAGCGGGAAGCCGCGTCTATTGGTATTTCTATGTGCTGTGGGGAATGCTAGTCCTTGGCCTGTACTTGAGGAAGTTCTGGGCATGGACGATCACGCTGACTTTGAGCGGGTTTCAGACAGCACTGGTTATTTACAAGTTGGCTGCGCAACAGTACCGTCCCGGGGAGCCGATGGCGTGGCTCTACGTAGCACTTGGCTATTGGCTAGGTGCGTTTGTGGTTTTGATAATCAGCCGTCCGGAGTTTACTGAGTAGGCCAGCATGGCCAGAGAAAAAATCTTATAAGCGATGCCACGCCGAAAGATGAATATGGGGATTGCATAGAATGGAATTAACGCAAAAAAGAGCAAAAGAAAATTTATCCAAACTGATAGAAAGGTTTGAGCGAGAGTTAAACGCTGGCAGGATTAGGGACTATAACGAAGAGGCGACCAAAATCTCGTTCATACAGCCGCTGTTAGGGGATGTATTTGGCTGGAATGTTAAGAACCACGACGAGGTGAGTGCAGAGGAGAAGACTTCTCGAGGCAGGGTTGATTATGGACTCAAGCTCGAAGGCAAGATTAAGCTATTTATAGAAGCAAAACCACCCAGGGCTGACCTCAATAAGTACATTGAACAGGCGGTTGGATATGGCTACAATCGCATGAGCGTGCCTTTTGTGCTCTTGACGGATTTTGAAGAGCTAAAACTGTTTGATGTAACGGTCGAACCCGATACGAGAGACCCGCTCAAAGGTTTAAAAATTGATCTAAAATGGGATGCGTATCTCCAGAGCTTTGAGAAGCTGTGGCTACTTTCAAAGGAATCGGTAATACGAGGCGAACTTGATAAACTACTTCTCGAAAAGCCAAAAAAAGGGCGTCCAGTTGATAAAAGAATTCTTGATGATCTCAGGCAGTGGCGTGAAATTTTAGCCAAAGATATCTTCAAAAATAATCCCCACCTTTTTCATTCAGAAGACCGAGAAAAAGACGCAAATTATCTAAAAGAAATTAACCAGAGAATTCTTGACCGTTTAATATTCATGCGTTGCTGTGAAGATCGGGGGCTTACTCACCGTGGCTTTTTAAAAGAAGTTTTCGAGGAAAGAACCGAAACTGTGGGTCTGAATACGATGATTTTTCTTAAAGAAGAATTCAAGCATTATAACATGATCTTTGACAGCGACCTGTTCAGACCACAGGAATGGGAAGATAATTTAGCCATAGATTTTAAGGTTATGCGGAACATTGTTTTGGAAACCTATAATCCTTATCAGTTTGACGCGATCCCTCTGGAAGTTCTGGGTAACATTTATGAACAGTATCTGGGTTACACTATCAGATTAACCGACCATCGGGTGAAGTACGAATTGAAGCCCGCGGTGCGAAAGGCTGGCGGCGTTTATTATACGCCGGAATATATTGTGGATTACATTGTCAAGAATACAGTTGGGAAACTATTGGAGGAATTACCAGGAAGGAAAATTAAGAAGTTGAGGATATTAGACCCGGCGTGTGGGTCAGGAAGTTTCCTCATCAGGGCTTATGAAGAGATGTTAAGTTACTATAGGGATCGGAAAAAGGTGCAGCCGAAAATAAAAAGGGCACAGAGAGAGTTTGCGCTTAAGCACGAACAAGAAGAAGAGCCGCGTTTGAGCATTGAGGAAAAGAGCAGAATCCTGCGAGACCATATCTTTGGCGTAGATATAGATGAGCAGGCGGTAGAAGTTACAAAACTTTCATTAATGCTGAAGATGCTTGAGGGTGAATATTGGTTTGTTCCCGGACGGGCCATCCTCCCGATGCTCGATAAAAACATAAAATGCGGGAATTCGCTGATTTCAGGAAGCACACTCGAGCTGAAGAAATATTTTGGCGACGACTGGTACAAAGTTAAGCCGTTTAACTGGGAAAAGGAATTTAGAAAGATCATTGTCGAAGAAAGCGGATTTGATGCGGTGATTGGCAACCCTCCTTGGGTTGATATCAAGGGTTTAGACCCGGATCTGGTTGATTATTGTTTTTCTCATTATTCGACTACAAGCAATAGAATGAACGTATTTGCAATATTTGTTGAAAGAAGCCTTCAATTATTGAGACAGAGTGGATATTTCGGTTATATCGTGCCCAATTCAATACTTCTGCAGAGCTCTTATGAAAAACTTAGGCAAAAAATACTCAAAGGATTTACGGTAAGGAATATTGCTCGTATGCCGGATAGTATTTTCGCAAATGTTAAAGCAGAGACTGTTATTTTGGTATTGCAAAAAACCACAAAACCCAGACAAGTCAAAAATAAGATTGTTATCTTTGAGCGCGATGCTGACTTAAAATCGTTTGATTATGCAAAAGCATTGGAGGTCAAGTTCATTGACCAAGGGACGTGGAATAACCAAAAATATTATGCTTTTAATATTTTTACATCAAGCGATGAGATCCGAATTATCAAAAAAATTGAAAGGGCTGGTATTGCTCTTTATAATCTTTCCAATTTCTCGCTGGGTATAACGCCTTATGACAAATATAAAGGACACACTCAAAAGCAGATAGCCGAAAGGGTTTTTCACACAGATAGGAAGCAGGACAGCAGTTGTAGACCGTTATTAGCTGGCGGAGATGTAAGTAGATATTGGTTAAAGTGGAATGGTAGACAATGGCTTAGATATGGTTCGTGGTTAGGTGCTGCGCGAGAAGCTCGATTTTTTACTGCTAAAAGAATACTCGTTAGGCAAATAGTCAGCGGAAAGGCAGCAAGAATTTTCGCTACTATGACGTCAGAAGAATATTGTAATACGCAAACGATTTTTAACGTAATCCCAAAGAATACAATGAAAGAAAGCCTACAATATCTTCTTGGCATACTGAATTCTAAAATGATGAATTTCTATCACAGCACATGCTATCTTGATAAGTCTAAAATTCTGTTCCAGAAGATTCTGATTCAAAATGCCAAGCAATTTCCGATCCGCATCATCGATTTCTCTAAGACTAGAGAGAAAAAGCTGCATGACGACCTTGTGGCGTTGGTTGATGAGGCGCTGGATTTGAATAAGAAAATCCGGTCCGCCAAAGGCAGTGAAAAGCAGCAAATCCAGCGGCAGATTGATAAGACCGATAGAGAGATTGATGAGCTGGTCTACCGCCTCTATGGCATAACTGAGGAAGAAAGAAAAATTATAGAAGGCGAACAGTGACGATGCCGAGAGAGCATCACGTAAATATGACCGCTATGTAGAAGAAAGGAAACAAAGATGAAGGAATATAATTACACCATCATTTTGGAAAGGGAAGAGGATGGAGGCTATCATGCCTTTTGCCCGGCCCTTCAGGGTTGTCACGCACAGGGTGACACGTATGACGAAGCCATGGGAAATATCAAGGATGCTATAAGACTTTATATTGAAAGCCTGATAGCCCACCATGATCCGATTCCAGAAGAAGATATTACCATTAAACCTGTGAAAATAGTGCTGTGAATCCTAAGCTACCACAGGTTAGGGCAAAAGAATTGATTAAAGTTGCATTGAAGTTGGGGTTTGAATTCGACCGACAATCTGGAAGTCATGCCATTTACTATCGAAAGTCTGATAAACGACGAGTCGTTGTGCCTATCCATCCAGGTAAAGACATAAAACCCAAGACCTTATTTGGAATAATCAAAGATATGGGCTTGGAAGTAGATGAGTTTCGAAAATTACTTTAGCCCTACCCAAAACTATGATTGCCTTGTGGGTATGGTGGATGTGATGCTGGAGTTGAATAATCCGCCTCAGGCGGACAGTCCGCCAAAGGCAGTGAAAAAGACGAAATCCAGCGACGGATTGAAAAAGCAGACAGAGAAATCGACGAGATAGTTTATGAACTTTATGAAATTACAGAAGGTGCGAGAGAAATAATTGAAGATGAGAAATAAAAATGGTGGAACAGGCTTCCAGCCTGTTAACGAATTTAGACTCTATGAAAGAAACCTTCCACATTGGGAGGATCCCGGACACATTTATTTTATAACTTTTAGAACATTCAAGCATTTCATATTGCCTGAAAAAGCCCGCCAGATTATTTTGGATAGTTGCAGATTCCATGATAATAAGAAATATGAACTGTATGCTTGTGTTGTTATGCCGGATCATGTTCATTTGATATTGCAGCCACTAGAAAAAACTGATGGTGGATATTATAGTATTGCAGAAATTATGCATAGTTTAAAGAGCTACTCTGCTAATCAGATTAATAAGCTGTTAAAGGGCACAGGCAAGATGCCTGTGGCACCAGGGAAGAATGTGTCGGCAGGGAAAGTTGAGCAATCTCAAGTTTGGCTGGATGAGAATTTTGACAGGATTATTAGAGATGAAAAAGAGCTGTTGGAAAAGATGAATTATATTGCGACTAATCCTATAAAAACAGGACTTGTTGAAAAGCCTGAAAATTATAAATGGTTGATTGTTAAGGGCTGGATTGAATGATATAGGGTAGCTACAGGCAGGGATGCCTGTGGTACCAATTGTTACAGGCAGGGATGCCTGTG
>CAYVXD010000030.1:9611-26028 GCA_964454265.1 uncultured Candidatus Sumerlaeota bacterium
CCAATTGTTACAGGCAGGGATGCCTGTGGTACCAATTGTTACAGGCAGGGATGCCTGTGGTACCAATTGTTACAGGCAGGGACGCCTGTGATACCAATTGTTACAGGCAGGGATGCCTGTGCTACTATAGAAATAGGGCGATTGATTTTTGCTTTGCAAAGATTTTTGTTCTGTAACAGATGAACAGCTCAGGGCATGCGTCGAAGCAGGAGCGAGCTTTGGCGCTTCTTCCATACTGGAATTTGCTGTAACAGATCATGCATGAAGGAGTGTGCGGATGTCTGTGAACTTTTCTGCAATGATTGACGAATCACGCATCATTGATTTGCAAACCGACACGAAAGAGGGTGTGCTGCGTGAGCTTGTGGATGTAATTGCCACCTCACCGCTGATTGAAGACAAGGAGGAGTTCTTACGCGCGATCTTCGAGCGCGAAAAGATTATCAGCACAGGTGTAGGAATTGGGGTGGCGGTTCCGCACGTAAAAATTCCATCGGTGAAAGATTTTATTGCCGCGATTGGACGCTCACATAGAGGTGTTGATTTTCAATCGCTCGACGAGAAGCCTGTGCACATCGTCGTGATGATCGGGGCTTCTGACAAGCAATCAGGGGACTTTCTTAAGGTGTTGGCCAAGCTTGTGCTCCGCTTGAAAAACAAAGATTTCCGCAGAGCAATTATGCTGGCAAAGGGACCTGCAGAAACAAAGGAGCTCTTCCTCGGCGAACCACCAGAAGGCGAATGATCCAGCCTCAGCAATCAACCGCGAGGAAAGGCGGGTTAATCGGTTGGCCGGTTAGTCAGTTAGAAGGAGATAGTGTCCGATGAAACTCTTTAGCCTTCTCTATGAGGATCAGATTCTCATTGATATGAAAGCCGCAACGATGGAACAAGCCTTGCGGGAGCTGCTTCAGACGATTGAAGCGAAGATGGAGAATGTGTCATCCGACCGTGTGCTCAGTGCGCTGATGGAACGTGAGCAGCAGGGTCCAACCGTGGTGAGCGAAGGGGTGGCGATCCCGCATGCACGAGTAGAAGGCCTGGAGGAATTCTTTGTCTGCATCGGCACGTCACGTGAGGGCATTTCCGCGCTTGCTCCACATGAAGGCCGATTCCATCTGATTTTCCTTATTGTTAGCCCGCAAACCCGTAATACTATGATGCTCCAGACCCTGGCAGCAATTGCAAAACTTCTCTCCAGCAGAGAGACACACGACGCGCTGCTAAATGTTAAGGCGCCCGGGAAAATCATCAAGGTCATTGAAGAAAGCGGGATGGACGTGAAGCGCAGCCTGGTGGCGAGCGACATCATGGACAAAACGTTTTCGCCCGTCACTCTGGACACCCCGCTCAGCAAGGCTCTTGAGCTCATCACCGCGGCCAAAGATGATGTCTTGCCGGTCGTGGATGAGAAGCAAGAACTGCTGGGTGAACTCTCGTCGAAAGAAATCATCCGCATTGGCCTTCCAGACTATATGGGCATGCTGAGTAACGTCTCTTTCCTGACCTCGTTTGAGCCGTTTGAAAATTTCTTTAAAAAAGAGCGCACCCTAAAAGTAAAAGATCTTTATACGGAAGACGTACTGAGCGTCACGGGAGATACCTCAATTGTTGAGGTTGCGTATCAGATGGTCTCGACTGGCAGACGGCGTGTCTATATCACCAGGGATAACAAGCTTGAAGGGATCATGTATCGCAAGGACATCATTACTCGCATCTTGCAAGGCTAGGTAAGATCGCTCGGCGAAAGCGCACCATTGTGATTGAAGGGTAACGCTTCGCGATATGCTCTATAGGTAGAGGTTCATCCGCCGCGGCGGCTGAACTTCTCTATACGTTGCTGGTTTTCTTTGTGGTTTTAATTGTAGGGACAGATTATAATCTGTCCCTACCGCCTAGGAAGTGCCACCTATGGCAGTCGGCAGACGATCCGCTGGGGTTGGCGAAATTCTGGAGGCCTTGAAAAGTGCTCCCGGCATATGCCGCAACATCACCCACTGGCGCGTCGTGGCCGAAAAGCGGGGCGAGCTCGTTGACTTTCCCTCTGCGCTCTCATCCGAGCTGATCCGCGTGCTCAAGGCTCGAGGCATTCAAAAACTCTACAGTCATCAAGCGGAAGCGATCGCCAGTATTCTGGCTGGTAAGAACGTAGTGGTGGTGACTCCCGCCGCTTCGGGCAAGACTCTCTGCTACGACATTCCGGTGGTGCAGTCCATTCTGCACAACGACCAGGCCCGCGCTCTCTATCTTTTTCCGACTAAAGCACTGTCGCAAGATCAGTACGTTGGGCTATATGAGATCACCCGCGCACTGGGTCGTAATATCAAGGTACATACGTTTGACGGCGACACGCCGCAAAGTGCGCGCCGCGCAATCCGCTCTGCTGGCCAGATTGTCGTGACGAATCCCGACATGCTCCACACCGGCATTCTGCCGCATCATACTCTCTGGATCAAACTCTTCGAGAACCTCAAGTACATTGTGATTGATGAGATTCATCACTACCGAGGTGTGTTCGGCAGCCATCTGGCGAATGTGCTGAGGCGGCTCAAGCGCATTTGCAGATTTTATAACTCCAAGCCGCTCTTTATCTGTTGTTCAGCAACTATTGCAAATCCGCAGGAATTGACCGAGAAGCTGGTGGAAGAGCCGTTCAGCCTGTTTGACAGCAACGGGGCGCCGCAGGGCAAAAAGATTTTCGTCTTCTATAACCCGCCGCTTGTCAACCGAGAACTCGGAATCCGAAAATCGCTAAAAACCGAGACGCGTCGCGTTGCTACTCGCTTTCTGTCGAAAGATGTGCAAACCATAGTCTTTGCTCGCTCGCGGCTACTCGTTGAAATTCTGGTAACGTATCTCAAGCGCGCGGTCGAAAGGCTTAAAAAAGATCCCAAGCGCATTCGAGGCTATCGTGGCGGCTACCTCCCCACAGAGCGGCGTGCCATTGAACACGGACTCAGAAAAGGCGACGTGCTCGGTGTGGTCAGCACTAATGCGTTGGAACTCGGCATTGATATTGGCCAGCTCAAGGTGGCGATTCTGTCCGGCTATCCAGGAACCGTAGCGAGTACGTGGCAACAGGCTGGGCGAGCCGGGCGAAAGACCGATACCTCTGCGGCCATTCTCATAGCCAGCTCCGCACCCCTGGACCAGTACATCATCAATCACCCGGAATACTTTTTCGGCGCATCTCCGGAAATGGGAATTATTAATCCCGACAACATGACCATTCTCGCCAGCCATATCAAGTGCGGCGCATTTGAGCTCCCCTACGAGGACGGCGAACAGTTTGGCACCGCCAATCCACTTCCATTGCTCGAGTATCTCGAAAAAGAGCAGATTCTGCGACATACCGGCGGTCGCTGGTACTGGGCCAGTGAAGTATATCCCGCAGAAGAAATTTCACTGCGCAGTGCTACAGTAGAAAACTTTGTCATTCTCAATACAGCGGAGCATAATGAGGTGATAGGAGAGGTTGATTATGAGTCAGCGGCATTCCTTATCCATGAAGATGCCATTTACATTCATCAGAGCCAGACCTTTTTCATCGAGCGGCTGGATTGGGATGGCCGCACTGCATATGCGAAGCCTGTAACTGTAGATTACTACACCGACGCGCAGGCGAAGACCGACATCGGGGTGCTCACTGTGGACAATACTTATCGCTACGGTGTGGATGGCAGACCGGAAGAAAAGCCTGAGTGCATGCGGAAGGTCTATCCGCTGGTGTCTAAAAATTTTGGCACGGTGAGCGTTAAAACGGTTGTTGCAAAGTACAAGAAGATTAAGTTCGAGACGCATGATAACGTCGGCTATGGTGACATTCACATTCCAGAGCTGGAAATGCAAACTGAAAGCTACTGGCTAACATTTCGGGAAGATCTGAAAGCAGAGCTAGAGCGTGCTGGTGGGGATCTGGGCAGCGGGCTTCGTGCGCTGGCGAATCTGCTCTCAAACGTCGTACCTCTGTTCGTCATGTGCGACCCGCGCGACTTTGCCACCGTGCCAATGGTGCGCGCCCCCTTCGATGCACACCCGGCGATTTACATTTATGATAAATACCCTGGCGGGATCGGGATCAGCCGTAAACTCTTTACGATTGATGATCAGATCATGCGTGCGGCGAAAGATATGCTGGATGAATGCAGGTGTGCGCAGGGGTGTCCTTCGTGCGTGGGGCCTGCCCTGGAGATTGGCGATCGGGGCAAGGAGACCGCCGGCTTGCTGCTCGAGCAAATTCTGAATCCCTGACTATTGCTAACCATGCTTTGCAACGCCGGCACTATGTGTATGCACCTTAGGCGCATTAAAATTTCATTTTGGAGCATCTCTAATTAGAAACAGCCGCGGCGTATGGCGATACGCCCCTGCCTTTCCAAATATGGCACGCCGAAGTCTGCTAATTGTGTGTAACGCGAAGCACATAGAATATAGCGAGGTAACAAGCTCGTGGCACGCGTGAAAGAGAAAGTTGACGATACGGCAAAGCGTCGCCGCTGGGGCTGCGTAGCCGTCATCTGCGGAGTCCTGGCCCTTGTGGTGATCGTCGTGGCTGTTTTGGCCTATATCGTTCTGCACCAGATCCCCGAAATGCCAAAGGAAACATTTTTCAATCCTGCGCTGGATGGTTTTGTGGAAGTCGAGCTGTCGCGATATGATTTCGGACTTCAGTCAGCCCTCTACCGCATGGTCTCGACCTTCAATCAGCGCCATTCGCAGGAGAAGCCGGCATCAGTGGATCAATTGCACGGCCTCATTGATTTTCTGTTCTATCGCCGAATCTATTGGTTCTTCGACAACGATACAAAGACCCAGACCCTGCGGTTCCTTGTGGTCCTAAATTTTAAGCGACTCGGGCCAGTCATCCACTTCATTACGAAGAAATCGTTCAAACAATTTCCGCAGCGCAGAGGAAAGAGAGAGACGTTTTTTAAATACCCGATCTTCCAGAATCAGCGTGGCGCACTCTTCTATACGTTTACCAAATCAAGCCTGCTTATGAGTAATAGTATGGAAATGCTGAAGCAGGGGATTCTCCAACAGGATAAATCCACCCAGCAGAGATGGCACCCCTCAAGGTCATTTCAGCAGTTTCTCAACCAGACTCCACAACGCGGAATCGCACATGGCTTTCTCATCAATACCGATAATTGGTTCCAGCATCTTATCAATAACCTTAAGGCCGAGTCAGAGGAGGCCAAGGATTTTGTAGACTTCTACGCTCAGCTTGAGCAGATGAACATCTCGACAGATCAGATCACCGGCCTTCAGGTAGTTCTTGAGTTGCAATCCTTCGAAGGACTGAAAGTTACAGTAATCTTCGACTGTGCTGAAGCTGCAACTGCTGAGCAGCTTGCTTTGCTGCTCCACAATTCAGTTTTACCTTTGCTAGAAAAGCAGGTAAAAAGCGAAGTGCGGCTTAAGACAGAGCTCGAGCGTCACGGCAACACAGTAATAGTGACGCTTGACATTCGAGGTATCGAGAAGTTTCTCGACCAGCTGGCTGAGAAGATGGGTACCTGAGACGGGGGTGTTCAGAAATGATACGACGAGCCTGTTTTCTTTTCCTTATTTTTATTTTCCTTATTGGTCTCAGCTGTTCATGGTATCGCTACGATCGCTGCTGGCTTAGCGATGCAGGATTCCAGGCTGTCCAGCAGCTATACGATCAAACCGGATCACTCGATATCGTAATTCAGACGCTTCGCGATGAGAGATGGAGGCGGTGTGAGATCAATGAGGCGGTATACCGTCTGAAAAAGGTGAATCATCTGGAGTGAACGGCAGAAAAGGGCTTTGCTTAAGAAGCAGGAGGCTTTATCTGAAAAGAAGAAAATCTTGTTTAACGCAAATTCTTGATTTATGGCAAACGCGAGGGGTCTGAATCGCTGACGACATATGGAGACCAGCACTACAATTCGTTGGCTCGGGCTTGGGGCCCTGCGCGACTACTGCCAGCCCTCCTTTTTCTTGACTTCCCGAATCGTATGGAGATCTTTCTCTCTCCAGATGCGTCTGCCGCTCGAGTCTCGTTTGATCTTAGAATCATCAATGACGGCGTTGCGAATCCAGAGGATGAGGGTTGCTTGAGAAACGCCGGTTTGCTCAGCGGCTTCGCTGGTCGTGTAGAACACTTTTCCTGCGGGCTTTTTCTCAACGGGTTTCCCGATTGGCTGGCGTAAAGAGTTCGAGGAATGTTCTTGCTGACGCAACGAAGACCTTCGCCTGTCATGGCCTTCCAAGGGCTGCTGCTGGTGCCTACGATCTTCATGTGCTCGCCGCTTTTTCTCATGACGGCGGTTATGTATAACAAACTCATCCCAGTCCCGCCGGTCCTTGTCTGCCCGCCGATTTTTAGATACCCCTTTGTCACCCATCGTGTCGCTCCTCTCACGGGAACGGCTACTGCTCCCGTGAAAGTTGTAACATCTGAATATTGTCCTAAACCGGAGGCTTGCGATGCAAGGAAAAAACGCCTTAAAGGCAAGAGAAAGTTTTAAAAATGATAATTTATATATTATCAACCCCTTCTGTGCCTCGAGGATAAACCTTTTCCAGCTCGCAGTACTCCTCGTTTTTCAATCAAGCCAAGGCGGCTAATAGGCACAGCGCCATAGTTTGACCTGGCATCGCCGTTGTGTAGCGAACGTATATTCGCTTTAGCCTGTGATAAAAATAGCGCTTGCTTTTTTGGGAAGCCTGTAGGTATATACATTTTAGTTAGAAGCAAAGGAGAGGGAATTCAAATTTTGTAGGGGGGAGTTGATACCTGATGAGCAAGACACGATCAACCCGCGGATTTTATTTTCTCTCACTCCTGTTAGCTCTGGTGATCATTTTCATTCTTGCCGGGGGCTACTTCTCACGGGATAAAGAATCGCAGGTCTCCCATTATCAGACCAACATAGATCGCAGCAAGAAAACGGCCTGCATTGCAAATCGGATAACGTTTGAAACCAACATTCAAGTATGGCAGACAACGCATATAGGCGAGAAGCCTACCATTGAGAAGCTGAAGGCGGCCCGCTACTCAGTCCCTACCTGTCCGTCTGGCGGAACATATACCATTGACGAGCAAGGAGGGGTACACTGCAGCGTGCATCCCGATTAAGGACTGCGAAGTAGGAGCGCGCGAGGTTATTTGTTCACTCGTCTCGGTCAATGTGATGAAAGAAGAGAGTGGTGTGGCCAGACTGCACCGCTTTTGTGAACCGCGCTTTGATCCACTCTCGCATGAGGTTCCGGGTAAGAGGAATTAACGTACAAAAGCCAATGCAGTCGGTGATCAGTCCGGGTGTAATCAGAAGTACCCCGCCGAGAAAGATCAGCAATCCATTGAGCAGTTCATCAGTAGGCACAATCCCCTGGCGCAAATTCCACCCAATGCGTCGCCATGTTGCCATCCCCTGAATCTTTGCCATTGTGGCTCCAACCAAACCTGTTCCCAGAACCACGCAAACCGTAAAGGGCCACGACGTAGCCTGGATTAATTTTACCAGAACGAAGAGCTCGAGCAGCGGAAATAGCGTAAAAAAAACAATGAGCCTTAGGAGAATCATCGGTGCCCACCTAATGATATAAAAGCCTTATACAACGGCTAGCTTTACAATGTCACTATATGCCTTTCTGATGCTGCAAGCCAGTCTCTTTTCATGGGGGAGCACACGCGAAAAGTCAACTAAAAGCCATACGCTAAGAGCGAACACGGGAAACATTTCTTTAGTAGGGGCGTTCAATTGAACGCCCCTACGTATTATTTCTGCCCTGCATAGGTACGGGCGTATGGCTATACGTCCCTACATAATGGCTCTGCACCTGACAGTTCCTCCTGCCTGGGCATTGCATTTCCTTTTTACCATAAGAAAAAAGCGTTTGACTACGTTTCTTTAGTCTGGTTATTAATAGTAGCTCAGTTTTACAAAGTCTGGACTAGGCACTATGAATCGCAAAATCTTACACTGCTTTCTCGCGCTGGTTTTGAGCGTCTTTTTTTCTTGCTCTACTTATCCAACACGGCCTGATGACGGCCCGCTCTTGTTCCCGGAAGCGCAACCCGCAGGCGCTGACGCTCCACAGTCAATTCCCTCTCTCGACGAGCTGACCGCTACCACGGCTCCTTTGAGCCTCAACCCAGTTTGCGTCATTCAATACACCCATGCTTACTATCCTTATATCAAAGAGAATTATGAAAATAAGCTGTCGAAGGAGGCGCGCTACGACTTCTTCATGGCCAGCCTTAGCGCCGTCTCGTACGGCGCTCGCATTGCCGGCCATAAAGATGTCACGCACAATCGCTGGTCGCACAGCCGCGAATACGGCTGGGGCCCGGAACTCTACGTCGAGAAGAAATTCTTCAATTCAGGTGATGCATCGCTTAATGTACGCTATGATTACGAGAATGTTGACGGGGAATTCGGGAGTGAAACCCAGGTCGGCGCCTACCTCGAATACCCGCTCTTTGCCTCACGCGAAGCGCTTGAGCGCGAGTCCGAGAAGATCTTCTGGCGCAATGAACTGAATGATGCGAATCTTGAGTACTTCCGCAGCGTCCGCGAATCCATCAACGGGGCCCTGGATACCTATTTTCAGAGCCTCGAGTATCAGGAGCGCATTGAATACAGCAAAGCATATGTCGCTGATCTCCGTGCGCTCCATCAGCAAATGCTCAATACAAACGATCCCGCCATCATGAAGGACTGTGACAAGGTGCTTGCGAAGATCACCTCCGAACAGGCGGAGCAAGAAACGCTCGTCGGCTGGTTTAATATTGACGTGCAAGACTTAAAATCCCACATAGGGCTCCCCTTTGAGTGCCCGATTGTCATGCAGATAGAAGAGTTCAACCCCTTCAGCGGAAGAAGTCAGGATGAGCTGGTGCGCATCAGTCTCGAGACTGACCCGGAGATTAAGGTGCTTCGCAACGCTATTCTCTCCGCAGAGGCGGAGCTTAACCTTGCTCGGCGTGGCAAATGGGATACGTCTTTCTTCCTCCGTGGTGAAAAGACACTAGGCGGCGCTGGCTCCAGCGAAGGCGAGCACGGCTACTCTATTGGCGCTGGAATTAACATCCGCCACATTGATCCGCGCATTACGAAAAGCATGGAACGAGAGGCCCAAGCGGACATCCGTCGCTACCAGAATTCTATCAAAAGCCGCGAGAATGAAATCTTCGTAGATACCGTCGAATCGACAGTCAACATCGAAGCCTACGGCAATAAATTTCGCACACTTATCGAGAATCTGCCGCGTTACCGCAGCGACTACGAGGCCGGCGTTACATCGTACTTTAATCGCCAGACCACGATTGATGAACTCCTGAAAAAACGCGATGACTACTACGAGCAGGAACGCGTGATCGCAGATGCGCGTGAGTCATATTTCTCAAAGATTGCTGATCTCTGCGCATCCACCGCGCAGTATCTAGAATACCTTCCATGACCCGGCTCCGCCTTTCGTTCTAACGCAACAACGAGAAAATCGTAGGGGCAGGTTTCAAACCTGCCCCTACAATGTTGTGTAGGTACGCGCGAGGTGCGGAGTCTAAAGCCCGTTTACTTCTTTCAATGCGCGGCCACGCGAGCCTCTATGTTCTGACTCTCTGTATCCAGCTGCTTCTCTTCATGAATGCCGATGGTGACAGTGCGTAGCGGGACATTTCGCTCTGAACAAGCCGGCACGCACAAGCCGCAGCCATTGCATAGCTCTTCGTCAATCGTGATAATCTTGCGCTTCATTATCGTGCACCTCCCGGAATTTTCCGTTGCTCTCTGTACATCTCTCGTATTCATCTGACTCCGAGGCTACAATAAGCTGGGCGCGCCGTCTTTGACTTAAGTCAAGAAGGGGGATTTTCTTTGTGACGGCAAGATGCCTGTCCGACACGCGCTGGGAAGAGGCTGCCAGGCACAGCGTATCACAGCTCAGAATCTTCACTTCGGGTAATTTGATAAATGCGGTATGTTGCGGACTGGTAGAGAAGGGGAAGCGGGTAAGTGCTCGGCGTGACGCAATAATCAATGCCGTATTCTCGCTGAAGCGTGTGAAGCTGCCTGAGTGTGAGCCGCTCATAGGCTGTACGAAGCTTCTCCAGCGGATCTGGCGGGAAGTTCTCAAGCTCAGGATTAATGGCGAGTAGTCGTGGCCACCATGTCCTGAGGGCCCAGTTCGGTGCCCACATCAGGGCGGAGCCATCTTTCCATTCCACCAGGCATGAGCGTTGCGAGCCAATGCGAAAGCCGGTCTCCCAAGGGGGAGTAAGAAAGTATGTTGAGGCGGGGGTATTTCTTTTCGCCCAATCCCGAATTTCTTTCCATTCAGCGAAGGCATTACGGTCCCAGCGCTTTTTCGGCAAGAAGCGCGCAGGGCCAATAGCACCCCAGATAATCAGAAGCATACCCAGCAAAATAATAAGTCCCTGTGGTGAGAGCAGGTGGCCAGTCGGTCGCCTCGAATGGTGGGCAGAAAGCAGCTCTCTTCCTGCCGAGGGCCAGCACAGACGCATGAGGAGATGCGCTACATAGCAGAAGGCGAGCAGTGCCGCAGGGATGAGCGAGCGAAAGAATTGAAACCTGATCACAACAGGCTGGGGCCAGAGCTCACTGCCAATAGTTCCAATCACACAGAGCACACCACTGGCTGCCCAGAAGGCGAGCATGAGACGATGGATTGCGGGACGCGGCGCATACGCAAGCGACCATAGCCATGCCAGGAAGAGCACGCCATAAACTGCCCAGAGCTTTGCGCTCCAGGTGAAAGGCGAGAGATGATGCCAGAGCCGATAGCGCATGAGAGCCAGGTAGAGCGGCTGATCGGCAATCGGCTCCCTGAAGCTTGTCAGCAGCCACAGACCCATGGGCAGGCAGAGGAGCGCACAGACAAGCGCTGGCAGAAGAATGCGTCTGCGGTCGTGTCGTTGTAGAAACCAGACCGCAGCGCACATCATCACGCCCACGTATGTACTGGTCATCGGGTGCAGATTGAAGCTGACGCCGAGCAAGATGGCACTCGGATACCAGTTCTTGCGCAGATAGAAATAAAGCGCATAAAGAAGTAGTGGTCGTACCACGCCACTATGGCCGAACGATAACTCTAAGATGAAGCTCCCACCCCAAACGACGAAATGCGTGCCGATGACCAGAAGACATGCCAGGAAGCCAACCCACTTTTTCTGAAAGAGTTCCAGTGCGAGCAAAAAGAGGGCGTGGAACAAGAGGAAGCGCGCAAGCAGAAAAAGCGCAAAGAAAAATGCATCCTGCGGAACAAGACGAACAATATACGCCACGCCGTACCAGAAAAAGCTATAGTAATGCGAGAGAGTGGCTACAAACGGATCATTCGGATAGAGGCTGGGCTGGTTGTAGTGTTGCACGAAGACGACGTGAATGGCGTGATCGCTCCCTTCGCTCTGATACCCCTGTACCCAGATAGAGAGCACCGTGATGAAAAGTAAAACCAGGTACGTATGCCACTGCATGCCATGGTTTGAGTCGCTATTCATTGCTCGCTCTGTTCTTGTATCTCTATTACATGCAATTTAAACCACTACGACACAGCGTGCATAACAGAAGAATCATCACTGTGATTATTGATATTGTAGGGGCGAGCCGTTGGGTCGCCCCGACATTCTCCAACAGCAAGGTTGCTGATACCGCTGCAAAGGTGTGATATCATGTCTCTACGAATGCGAAACACATTGTGCAATCCATTTGTCATAGTAGCAGGGCGTGAGTCGCGAGAATCTATCACTGTACCACCTGGCCAAGGTTAGGGTTAAGGGTATCGCGCAGCCAGTCGCCCAGGAGATTAATGGCGAACACGATCATCACAAGGGCGACCCCTGGAAATACGGAAATCCACCAGTAGCCGCTAAGTATCACGTCGTAGCCAAACTTAATGAGCATGCCAAGCGAGGGCTTGGTCGGTGGCACCCCGAGCCCGAGGTAGCTCAGTGTGGATTCGAGCATGATGACAGATGCGATTTCAACCGCAGAGATGACGATGATGGGCGAGATGATGTTTGGCAGAATGTGACGGACGATAATGGCAGGACTTGAGGCGCCCAGCGCACTCGCAGCCAGCACATACTCCTTCTCGCGCTCCGCGAGCATACTGCCCCGAATGGTGCGCGCATAGACCACCCAGCGCACTACAACCACAGCCACAATAATCTGAAGCAATCCGCTGCCCCAGATCGCCATGAGCAGAATGGCGATCAGAATGGAGGGAAAGGAGAGCTGCACGTCAGCGAGACGCATAATCACAGTATCGAGACGGCCCCGGTAATACCCCGCAGTGAGGCCAAGGAAGACACCGAACAATGCAGAAAGAAATGTGGCTGAGACACCGACAAACAGGGAAATGCGCATGCCGTAGAGAATAGCGCTAAACACATCGCGGCCGTCTTCGTCGCTTCCGAGGAGAAACTGTCTGGCCTTTTCTACTGATATTTGCTCCGCGCCTTCTGTGGTGCCTGTCGGCTTGAGCGTTTTCAGCCAGATGGGTGGCCGGCAGCTATCTTCAAGATAAATCTGGCGGAGGTCGTAGGGATTCTGAGGTGCAATAAGGGAGGCGAAGATAACGGCAAAAACAATCCCTGCCATTAACACTGCCCCCACCACAGCGCTTTTACTTCGCCAGAATCGTCTGAGGAGCTCCGGCTGTGCCATCAGTTACTCCATTGCCCTATTGTAGGGGCAGGTCTTGTACCTGCCCTTGTACTTCTCTTCGTGGTAATCGCTTCTGATTTATCAACCACGTAGCGCACGAAGACGTGTCTGGGCAACCACAAGGGTTGCCCTACGGCATGAATATTATATTGTATACACATAAATGAATTTATAATTGTATGGGCAGACCCGTGTGTCTGCCCTCTTCCTCATTGCATACGAATGCGGGGGTCAATCAACGTGTACGTAATGTCAACCGCCAGGTTGATAACCACAAAGATCACCGCGATGATCATGAGATAAGCCACGACTACCGGCCGATCAACCATGGCAATGGAATCAATTAGGAGTTTGCCCATGCCTGGCCACTGAAAAATAGTTTCCGTGATTAGCGAGAAAGCGATCAGCCCGCCAAACTGGAGACCAATGATGGTTACCACAGGAATCAGGGCATTGCGCAGGGCGTGCTTGAAGGTGACCCGCGCCTCGGACAACCCTTTTGCGCGCGCCACACTAATATACGGCGTCTGTAGCACGTCGCACATTTCTGCCCGCACCAGTCGGATTAGCATGGCAAGCTGGTAGAGGCCCAGCGTGACCGCAGGCATCAGGAGATGCCTGAGCCCGTCCACGGTGAGCCAGCTCCACTGGATCCCTGTAATGGCCACGGTCTCGCCACGGCCAAAAGGCGGCAGCCAGTTGAGCCACACTCCGAATATCAAAATCCCCATAATGCCAATCCAGAACGTAGGAAGCGAGATGCCGAAAATGGAGCCGACCATAAGCGATCGGCTGACGCGCGAGTAGGGTCGCACTGCAGCAAGGATGCCAATCGGAAGCGCGAAGATGACCGAGAAGAGCATTGAGGCCAATGAAAGCTCTAACGTAGCGGGGAGACGCTGAAGAATCAGCTCCACTACAGGCAGCGAGTGGTGATAGGAAATGCCGAGATTGCCGTGGACCGTGTTTTTTAGGAAAATGGCGTACTGAACGATGAGCGGTTTATCGAGTCCGAGCTGCCGCCGCATCGCCTCAAGCTCCAGTCGGGTGGCTGTCGGCGGCAGCATTACCCTGACCGGATCTCCGGCTTTATACATGACCACGAAGACGATCAGGGAGACTCCGATGAGAACAAAAATGATATGGAAAAACCGTTTGGCGAGATACTTAAGCATTCACACCTGATTCGTGCAACCTGTGCTGCCGCGGATTCCCTCTTGGCCGCAGATTGTAGGGGCGGTTACGCCTGAGGCGCACAAGTCGCGAACCGCCCCTACTTCAGAACGTTCACCAAATCTAGCGTATCTTCTGATAAATCATAATGGGATTGCCATCTGGATCGGCGATGGTGGCAAAGCGCCCCCAGGGTTTTTCAAACGGCTGTTCCAGAATTTTTACGCCTTTTCCTTCCAGGGTCTTGCACGTCTGATCGACGTTATCCACCTCGAAGCAGAGATGACTATAATTTTTGCCGGGCACGCGATCAGCACGTGCCTTGTGGAGTGCATAATTGGCGCCTGGAAGCTCAAATTCCACCCAGTTCTCGTCGCGCGAGACCACGAGAAAGCCAAAATTGTCTACATAGAACTTCTCCGCGGCTTTAAGGTCAGCTGCGTAGTTGTATACCACGGTGATTCCCTTCAGCATTGGTAATCCCCTTTCTGTTAGATGGCAGTGCTACCATCCTGAATGTGTACTTGCCTAAGAAAACATCTCCGACTCTGGCGCTAAGAGAGCGGCCCCGTTAACTGCCCAGCTCTGTACCTGCGATTAGAAAGTGGGGCCATACCTATAGGATTGTTTCCAAGAAATGCCAAGGAGATCCGCTTGATTTTTTTCGGTTCAAGAACTTTCGTTGACCTCCTCATATTGTCTTTGTTTTTGGGTGCTAAGGGAAGCTATTATTTTGAAGCGCTTGTCTTGGTTGTATACCCTTTTGGGAGCGTGTCAAATCCGAAATGCATAGCATATTTTAGGACCCCCTTTTTGTCGGGAGAGAAAACCCTTCCGGTGGAGGTATCCAATGCGCGAAGTTTTTCCCCCTCAAATAGAGATAAAGTCCAATCCTCCAGGAAAAACAATAATTCGCTGTTCTGGCGACTCCAGGCAGGCGAAAGGTGATCCAGTATTTTCTTTGATTTGTATGGAACTTTCACGCTTTCTATCGTGAGCGAGCTCATGTTGAGTAAACCTGTGCATATTTTAATTGTTGAGTTGTCTCTCAAATAGAATGCTATGGTGCCATTTGAAGAGACGGCAGGGGCAAAGCCCTCGCCAAGTCTTGTGATCTTCATACCGCCCTCCTCTGAAGAGCGGAAAAGTATCAGGTACTCTTTGTCCAACCCAACATCGCAGATCACTCCACTGGAATCAGGCAGCCATGCCGGCCTGTGACCGTAAGCGTGCTCTGGTGCGCAAAGGCGGCAGCGATGGTCTCCCATAAAGAGAACTGAACTACCGCTGGAATCTATGATCACCAGCTTTCTCATCGGCCCTGTCATCTTACTTATCGGGTCAGGCAAAAGAAACGCAATGTACTTACCGTTGGGTGAACCTGCAGGCCAGGTCAACTCGTTTTTTATTATTGGCAAAATAGCCCTTTGCACTGAGGGAGATAAGATTAAAGGGTGCAGAGGCTGAGGTTCCTGGTACGTAACCTCGTGCGTAGGGGCTAAGATTTTTTCCAATACTGGGGCATAGCAGGGTTGCAAGAGGAATTTCTTACCCTGAAATAACCTACCGCTAAAAGGGCACCCGTCTGGCGAAATGTCAACTGTCCAAACCTCCAATCCATTGCTCACAACAATAGAATCGTTAAAATCTACGTTTAGATTTCGAATCTTAATGCTAGCTAGCGTAAGCAAAAACACAAGGATGACGATCAGCATCACCAGAAAGATTCGCATTCTTGCCATAAATGATCCCTCGAGGATGACTAGAAAACCTGTAAAGAAATGAGCTGCTTACCCACTCGCCCGCTCTCAGGGAAAACGTGCAATGGGTTCAATGGCTCCGAGGTTTTGATTAAAGGCACGTTAGTCACATCATGAAATCCGGTCATGGTGCAGCGTGTGGATATGTAGAGCATTATTTTTCAGGATAAGAAACGCATCCTATGAATAGATATATGCAATGGCCGGCTGGAGTTCAAGTGAATTAATGCAGTGATGAACCGGTGAATGTGGCTGCAACCATTGCCGACGATTTGATTGACACCGGGATGCAGGCTGGTTACGATTTTGGCAGCGTTTCTGGTAGCGGAAATGGTGCAGAATGTAACGTATACACACCGCTTTACCAAGAAAGATGACTATTAAGAACGGCTCTTTGTCAAATGAGTTAGTATTTCAGGGGAGAGATAATCCCTACGCACAAGGCGCATTTTCAACCTCACCTTGATCCTTTCGCCTGAGGCGAAAGGAAAGGATACTCGGGAAAACTTGCCCTCTTTCAGCAGTGCGGATTAATTTAAGGCGCAACTACCCGACAGACGGTGAGGCAGGCAAACCCTTGCTCGCATGGGGCTTCATAAACTTGCTTTCTACGGGATGGGAAATCAGACCCCCTCACCTTGATCCTCTCCCCCCAGGGGAGAGGGAAGGATACTCGGGAAAACTTGCTCTCTTTCCGCAGCGCGGATTAATTGAAGGCGCAATCACCCGACAGACGGCGAGGCAGGCAAATCCTGGCTCGCATAGGGCTTCATAAACTTGCTTTCTACGGGATGGGAAATCAGACCCCCTCACCTTGAT
>CAYVXD010000030.1:26128-34246 GCA_964454265.1 uncultured Candidatus Sumerlaeota bacterium
CCTTTCGCCTGAGGCGAAAGGATACTCGGGAAAACTTGGCCTCTTTCTGCAGTGCGGATTAATTGAAGGCGCAATCACCCGACAGACCGTGAGGCAGGAAAATCCTGGCTCGCATAGGGCTTCATAAACTTGCTTTCTATGCGATGGGAAACCAGAGTTCCCCCTCCCCTGGGGGGAGAGGGGTGGGGTGAGGGGGGCTGTGAAATAATCCAGAAGATCATAGAAAAAAAATTAATTATGTAACATTTTGGGGTTAGGATACGTATTTATAGGTGAAAGGCGAAAATGCAACAGATCAGGGATACCATTGAGAAGTACCGGCACCGAATATACACTTTATCTTATTACTACCTTGGGAAGAGTGAAGATGCAGAAGACGTTACCCAGGAAGTGCTGGTACGCTTGTGGAAGAACTGGAAAAAGGTTAATCGTAACACCTTACAGGCTTGGCTCGTACGCGTTACAAGGAACGCTTGTGTTGACATGGCCCGCAAGCGGGAGAGCTATCGTGCTGTTGTGAGAGAGGAAAATTACGAGGCCGTTTCAGCCGGAGCTGCGGATGGTCAACCTGATCCACGTGCACTTCTTGAGATGTCAGATTTGCGACAGCAACTGAAACTAGCGTTGGGACAGATCAACGAGCCTTACCGAAGCATAGTAATATTACGTGAGATTCAGGAAATGACGTATACCGAGATAAGCGAAGCGCTCGACATCCCCGTAAATACGGTAAAAGTTTACTTACATCGAGCACGGCGCATGCTTCGAGATCAACTCCGGGAAAGGATAGCAAGTGGCGAAATCTGACCAAGAGACGACCTGCCTCTGGGCACAAGGGGTTATTGACTCTTACATAGATAAAGAGTTGACCGGGGTCGAATCTTCCAGGCTTGAATCGCACCTGGCGGAATGCTCCGCCTGCGCTGAGGAGTTGGCACTGGCGAGACGGGTGAAAAGCACGCTCAGAACGCTCCCACAACAGCATTGTCCGGACAGGGTGGTAGCTGCAGCACTGGATCAAGTTGAAAGCAAAGCCGGCCCAACAAAAAAGTATCATCCGTGGGCGTGGGTTGCCCGCTGGTATGGACGGCGGTGGCAGCTGGCTGCAGTCACGGCGATGTTTCTCGCACTGTTAATTGCAGGTTTGATTTTTATACAACCAGAGCAGCCTACCACCACAGTAAGTCCTGAGCAACTCGCACGCGCAGAGCAGCAAGTTAAATGGACATTAGCGTACGTTGGTCATGTCAGTCAACGCAGCGCATCTATCGTATATGAGGAGGTGGTTGAATCGGAACTGGAACCTCTTGTGAAGAAAGGGCTTGGCCAAATACAGGAGACAAAGGCTACGCTTTTTAGAAATCCCAAATCTTAAGGAGGACTGGAGATGCGAATCACAAGGTGTTTGGTACTAGGGTTAGTCATTGTGGCTATTGCAGGTGGCGTCTGGGCCGAAAAGGCACCGGAGGCAAAGACCACGAGCGAGGATATCAAGAAACTGCCTGGCTATGTGGAGTTCGACGCCAGCCAAATTGTGGGCCTTACCGAACCCAAGGTAAATCTGTTTATCGAAAAGGGACTGCTGACAGTAATGATAGGAGCTTTAAAAGAGGATCAGCCTGAACTCGCCGAGTTATTGCAGGATATAAAACTTATCCAGGTACAGGTCTTTAAAGGACAAAGCAAGCAAGAAGCAAAGCCCTTGGACAAGGTTTCCGATCTGGTTAAAGGGCTCACAGAAAGACATGGCTGGCGCACTGTTGTTGGCGTGAACGAAAATGGAAAGGGTGTTGCCATCCTTACTAAAACGCAGAATGAAGCTATTGTGGGGCTGGCCTTGTTTGTCGGAGAGCGCAGCGAGTTTGTTTTTGTTAATATTGCCGGTGAATTCGACCCTGATATCCTCGGCGGTAAACTCCGGAACGTCATTATTTCTGAAGGTGGTATAGACTTATCTCAATTGGGAAGCATGCTCGGAAATCTCCAAAACGCTGGCCCGGAGAGCGAGAGACCCGCTGCCGCCATGGCTAAGAGTAAAGAACCATCGCTGGTCATCACAGGTATCGTCAAGGACGCGGTTACAGGACATCCTATAGAGGGAGCAAAGGTTTCAGACGATGGATATGGACCGCAACCATACAAGGGCGCAGTCACGGATGCAGCGGGCAAGTATCGCTATGTCACGTGGGCAGAGGAACACAGCGTAGTTGCCAAGGCACCGGGTTACAAGCCCCAACGCCGAACTATTGACGCGGGTTTGCTTCAGACAGAAAAGGAGATCGTTATAGACTTTTCGCTCGAGCGCGAGTAAAAAGTGATGCAGCGGCCAGGCTTTTTACGCCGTGAAGCCAGACGCTGAACCAGGCGGCCATGAATCGGATCACACGTAGGGGCGTATTGCAATACGCCCCTACATTTTAACATTTCACGCAAAGCCGCAAAGCCGCAAAGAAATGGGAAATTGTCCTTCTTGGCATCTTTGCGTGACATTTAGAATCTATAATCTTTTTGCGCGCTTACTAACTCAACATGCCTGAATTTGTTCTTCTCAATGAACCGCAGAGCCAGATTATTGGAGAAAGCACGAAAATGGGACACTTAATCTAACGGTTCTACTATCTTGTAGGGACAGATTATAATCTGTCCCTACCAAAAATCCTAAACATGAGTCAGTTTTCGTATATATTAGCAGCTTCGCTCGGCTGCTTATAGAAGCAATTCATGACTTGTGCGCCTCCGGCGTAATTGCCCCTACTTTAAGAAACCATGTCCATTGGGAAAACGGGCACTTTGAGTTACTAATAAATTGACAAAACCCAATTTCAAGATATAGGAAGTTAGAAAATCATACAAGGGAGGTAGTGCTATGAGAAGTGCAAGAATTGATGTGGGCAAACTAGGGGTATTTGTCACAGCAGTTTGTTGCGTATCCCTGTTTATAGGGTGTGCCACCTATCGTCCTGCACAGGTGGGCAGAGGGACAGGAGAAGAATCTTTCTGTCTTAAAGGAACGGGCCATGAGCTTGGAAGAGGTGTGACTAACATCGCTCTTTGCTGGCTTGAGATTCCCCATGAGATTGAGGCTCGCGTAAGAGAAGGTGATTCAGGGCGTCCTTTTGGCGTTGTCTCTAACGCTTTTGATGCTGCACTTGGAGCAATTAATGGGGCAATATGGGGTGTGGAACGAGCGGTTGGTGGTGCGTTCGAGGTGTTATTAAGTCCTTTTCCTCCCTACGACCCAATTATGGAGCCAGCTTATCCGCCCTATCTAAATTTTAAGAAGGAGCCAGAAGAGGAACCGGCGGAGGCTGGCCAGTAATAAGAATGAGCGAAGCGTGAATTTGGCGCAGACTGAATTAAAGAATTGATAAAATTCTGGAGCAATACCATGGAGCCATCAACATTAGCTCTCCTACTACATACAAGGCACGGAGTATTGAATTTTAAATTGCAAATTGCAAATTTAGAATTTGATATGTGCAATCCTAATTTTTCAACTTTCCCCTCCTAAGCATCTCCGTGTCTCGATTGCTCCACTACATGCTGTCCAGAGATTCTCTCAATCCAGTTATGCACTATGTACAAATGAGACGTTTATAAATTCTGTGTTTACCTGTGTTTATATGTGGTTAAATTCTCCACAACCTCTGAGACATAATGATTAACCACAGATTAACGTAGATACACAAAAGTCACTTGTTGCCTATTTTGATTAAGGATTGCCACGGAGACACAGAGATTTCTAAACCATGTATCTTTTTACTCTGTGTCTCTGTGTCTCTGTGGCGTTTCAAGATGTTAGGGCGCGCGGTAGGCAACTTCTCCTGCAACGACCGTGGCAGAGCAGCGTGTGCTGGGATCGAGCAGAAGGGCTTCGAGCTGGTGAGAAGCGTCTGAGCTTCCGCTTGAACTTGTCCGACCAGTCGGAGTTCCGGAAGGAGAAGAAGATTCCAGCACGGTCACATCGCACAGGTACCCTTCGCGCAGGAGCCCGAGGCGATCTTCGCAGTGCAGTGCCTTGGCTGCATTCCAGGTGCAGAGCTGCACGAGTTGGGCAGCGCGCAGCTCGGAAAACTGGTCGTGAAGGATGCGGAGTTCGTGAAGCATGCTGAGCGATTGGTTGCTGGCGAGGCTGTCGGTTCCGAGGCATACGTTAATGCCTGCGCTAAGGAACTCGCGCAGCGGATAGGGGTCGTGTGAAAAGAATCGGTGGCTGCCTGGACAGAAAACAATGCTCGCCTGGGCCTGCTTGACCAGATCAATCTCGTCGCGAGAAGGATAGTTAAGATGAATGAGTAGCGTTGAGGAGTTTAATACCCCGAGGCTGTGCAGATAATGAACCGGTGAAAGCTGCGGCGGTGTCCATCCATCAGGAAGAAAGCGAACGCGCGAGAAGAGGTCGAAGAGAGGGCCAGTTCCGTGCGAAAGAAGCTCAATTTCTTCCCTTACTTCAGCACAATGTACTGACAGGAGAAGCTTGTGGTCATGCGCCAAGGCATTCAATGCCTTGAATAGCTCTGGAGAAACAGAGTACGCAGCATGGGGCGAGATGCCGACGCGGAGTAAAGGATGGCGGGAGATCTGGGACAGACGGAGACGACATTGCTCGGTGGTCTGGTGCGCGGTCAGCGGATTGAGATCAATGAGCTCCAGGAAGATCCATTTTCGTACGGTGGCATGGTGTAGCGGAGCAATAGAGTCCTCGAACGAGCTGATGTCAACAATGCAGGAAGTGCCGGCTTCGAGAGAATCCTTGATTCCCTGGTCAACGCCGTCGCGGATGTTCTGCTTGGGCATGAGGAGGCGCTGGGGAATCAGCTTTGTCAGCCATTCGGTGAAGTGAGGCGTTGGCGGAATCTTTCCTCTAAGTCCCGTGAGTTCCAGATGCGTGTGTGCGTTGATGAAACCGGGGAGCATCCAGGCATCACCAAAGTCAATTGTTGGGCCTGTATGGGTGTGCTGAATATGAGGAAAGCGGCCGGTGGCGTGAATGAGACCATCGGCAGCGATGAGTGCAGCGTTTTCAGTGATAGAGAAGTCCGGCTGGAGCATCCAGCGGCTGCGAAACATTACCGGCTCAGCCATTCGTGCCAATCCTCACTCAGGAGTTCCTGCTTACGGTATCGCTCCATTGCGCGCTGGCAGTGACAGCTGGGTGGGAGGGACTTGCGTGCCCTACTGACTTCTTGCGTGGCGCGATCGAGCTGCTGTGCCAAGGCGCGGATGATCGAGGGGAAGCGTTTGACTGCCTGGCCGACACGCTGCTGCTCTCTGGAGCTGGCCAGGCCTTCAAAGAGTTCACCATTGCGGAAGCGCCGCTGCTTTACGCCTTCGGCAAAATTCGTGACGTAGGCGAGCGCGGCGTAGCACATCTCGAGCTCGCGCGCGAGGAAAGCTTCCGGCGCCAGCGTCATACCAACGAGATCAGCGCCCAGCTGCGCATACATGCGAATTTCTGCAGGGGTCTCCAGGCGCGGCCCTTCAGTGCAGACGTACGTGGCGCGATCACAGAACTCATAGCGAAGTCTGCGCAGTACGCGTGCGAGTAGACTGCGGAGATTGGGACAAAAGACATCACCCATGCGGATAAATCCGAAGCCTGAATTTTCGAAAAACGTAGAAGGCCGTCGGCGCGTCTCGTCAATCATATCCGTTATTACTGCGAAGCTGCCGGGAGTGAAGGCCGGATTTATTGCACCAGGACCTGTCCAGGCCACGATATGGGTAGCACCATGTTCTTTCAGGGCATAGATGTTGGCGCGGTAGTTCACGAAGGGTGCAGTGACCTCATATCCTTTCTCCCCATGACGCGAGAGAAAGAGGAGTCGCCGGCGGCTGACAGCCATCTCATAGAGCGGCTGAGATGGGCCGTAGGGTGTGGAGACCGGGCCGAGGCGCTTGCCGGAGAGCGCTTTGCTCTGCAGCAACGTATAGGCCTGGCTTCCGCCAATGATTGCTAATCGGATTCGCTGCCTTGGCACATCGGCTCCTTTCCATTACTATTCGTCTACTTTTCCAAGCCCAAGCAGGCAACACAACCGTATGGTCAGTACGCACCCTCAGGCGGTCTTCTCATTCATAGCTCGCAGATATGTGCAGTCAGTACAGCTGACTTCGTTATTGTTGCAACAATCGTTAAAGATGCGAAACAGGGCTTGCTGACGCCGTTCAGTGGTAAGAAGCGTCCGTGCCCGAGAATGGCCGCCAAAGAGGCGGTGCGACATGAATTTTATCACGACGTTGGACGAAAGCCTGGGGAATACGTTAAAGAGTTGCCAGCAGAATTCCTCGCCGCGCTGATCTTTGTCTTGGCGCATTGTTAAGATCATGAGGGGAAGCAGGGCGTTGAATACAACAGAGAGGGCCTTGCTAGCCCCGACAAGACTCATTGGGCGTGCGGTCTTTTTTGTTGTGAAGAGATAGCGATGTGCCCAGTAGTCGCCCACGTCCAGGATAAACGCCTGCTGGAGCTGCCGGATCAGGTTCAGCATTGTTTTGCGCGTGTGGCTGCGCTCTGCCTCCTGGCGAATCCATGTGACAAATGAGCCGAACAGCCTCTTGTCGCCGCTATGCTGGACAATGAGATGACTCATGCCAGCGATTCTGCGAGTGGCAAAATTCACCGGCCGCACCTTGGCAAACCACTTGCGATCCGGAGGAATGATGCGATCGCTAAAGTAGCCGGAAAATTCTGCCCAGTAGCGATTCAGCTGGTTAATGTATTCCATGGTTTCATCGTCGAAAAATGGGTGCTTAATGTCTTTTTGCGGAACCAGGTTTGCTACGTGGAGCAGGATGGACTGGAGCATGAGACAGCGCGTTTGGGCAGTCTCGCCGCGCGTATAATCAAGCAACTCGCTCAGTGGAACGCGCTTGGACAGAAGAAAAAAGAGCGTCTTGCTTCCCTTGTACCCCATAGAAGTCATCAGAGCCTGATAGAAGACCTGCTGAAAGCCTTCGCCATGAAGCTGGTCGCGAAAACGCCGAACCTTCTCCTCCATGCGCTCGGTGCCTGCGAGGTTCAGGAACGTGCGCACGAATTCCTCGTCTACAGTTGTCATGAGCTCAGCGCACCGGCCGATGCCGGTCTTGGTGCTGTAGGGATAATCCTCAGCGGAGATGGTACGGCGAATGGTTTCCAGATCAGGAAAGAGATAAGGTTCCATCTCGAAGCGCTCAAGCGGCTCGCCGTTGTGCAGCGTGTCGCAGGTCTTCTTGTCGTTTCTGCGCAAAAAGACATGAAGCACCACATTATTATATTCGAAATTCTGATGGTGTTTATGGCCCTCCCAATCTGAGGCATTGAGATGAATTTCTATGTCGCCCTTGATTGGCTTGCCGGCGATGCGAACTTCTGCCATACGAAAGTCAGGGCCACCTTCCTCGTTCCATCTCCCGGCATCCATGATCTCCAAGGACTTGCCTGAAAGTGTCTTAAGGCCAACGTTTGTTAACATGCCGTCGTACCAAATACACTGGGCGAGACGTTCGTCAACCGTGCGTGCGAATCCGGCTTCAGCCTGTGCGGCTTCGTCCACCTTGTGAGCCAGCAACATAGTCCGGATGGCATTGCGATAGTCCTCGTAAGTTTGCAGCTGATTTGATGATGCCATTCGGACCCCTCCTGTCATTCCTTGCAGTTAGACACGCATCCGCACGAGGTAAAATAACAAACTGTGCCGTGCGAAACATAGCGTGCAGCCGGCTGCCCAGCAGAAGAAGGCGCGCAGTATCGGCGCGTGAGTAATACGAGCAAGGCTGCATGCCAGACAGACGCAGCGGCGAAGGCCAGCAGATCAGTCACTGCGATTTTCGCTATTTATAGATCCAATCATTCACCAATAGAATCAGATGGGATAAGAATGTTCAAGTGGAAAAAACTACAGGGTTTAATGGAAAGAAGATTTGACAGAGCCACGGAGGCACCGAGACACAGAGACGCAGAGATCATTAAACAGCAGAAGATTGTAAAATGAAAATTGCAAATGTTAAATGGCTCTTTGTCAGATAGGTTAGCAAGAAAGCCTCTGATGCATTGAATAACTTCAGCGTTTTCATATCTCGGCAAGCGTACGGCAGTTGCTTGGATCTGTGCCTCATTACGTAATGTGCCTGCTG
>CAYVXD010000031.1:0-34146 GCA_964454265.1 uncultured Candidatus Sumerlaeota bacterium
GATACGCCTTCGGGCAAACTCATTAAACTTGCAGCAGTATGATGTTCTTTCGATCGAAAGCGCGGGTGACGGCGGTGCGTCTCCTACCAGGTCGGGCACGGATTACGACCTTTACTTTGTCCCACCAGCAAATGATACCGCCGCTATGCTTGCTTTCGATCTTCTCAACTTCAATCCCGACGATGCAGCAGCGGCAGAACTTTCGCTGGATACAGTCACGGTTGATCGCTTTGCTCTGGATTCGCTCTCGACTCCGAGCGTGGTTCAGGATTATACGTTCGAGCTCAGCCAGGACGGCTGGACAACCGGAGGCGCACCGATAATCTACACTCCACCGGGATATTTTTTCGTGGGAAGTATATTACCTTCTGGCGAACATGAAGGCGCGCTTGGGCTGCAAGCGACAACTAACACAAATACATTTGGCTTCTGGGGGAACGATCCTGCAGATATAACGATCGAGGCGGACAAACTGTGTCGTGGAACATTTGAAGTTCGAACAGACGCAACCAACCGCAGGTTTGCCCCGGAGATGCGGCTGCGGTTCAATACCACAAACCTGCAAGCTTCGCAGATGCTAGGCATCGTAAGCATTGGTGATGGGGCAAACTCTCCAGACACGACAAACACGACATACAACCGGCTCTACTTCTTGCCACCAGCGAACTGTGTTGGCGAAGGGCTCATCGTCTCCTTTGACATCCTCAACTTCTCACCCGTCGACGCACCAACTGCCAGCCTGATCCTCGACCGAGCAATAATCGAAGCTCTCTCACCTCCAGCCTCACCCTGATCCGCCTCCGCCTTAGCTTCGGCGGACAAGTTCTGCACGTAGTATGTAGGGGCACGCTGCGGCGTGCCCCTACTTCTTATCAGCCGGCCATAAGAGTTGAGGCACACGGCAAAACGCCTGTCGCAAGAATTTGTATTCCCATCTCCGGCAAATCGCTTAGACCATCTCCTTCTTCCGGCCGAGTCATGTCGCACATCCAGAATAGACCCCGGGCGCGCTCCTTTACCCCAAATCCTAGGGAAATTCGCGTATTTTTTTGTTGATATTAGTTTTTGTAAATGTATACGGTTACCGCGAATTGCTAATTTATTCACAAACGGCGCTTTCGCCACATTCAGACCAGGCTTCAGGAAGTAAACTAAGTACGCATATCTTGACCTTTTTTGTCCGTTTTTCTGATTAGTCCCCAAGAAAAGTCAAAAGATTCTTATATATACGTCCGATAAGGAAGTAAAACCCCGTGAGAAAGGAGCGTACGTAATGAAACACTCAACGCCTTTTGCCGTTATCGTCTTTGCAGCAATTTCTGTTTTTGCGTCTTTAGCACAGCAACCGTTCCCATCGTCTCAGGTCAAAACCTCTTCGGATTTATCGTTTCAAAAATTAAGTCCGGATTTGCGAGAAATAGCCAAAAGCCCATCTGAGCAGCCAATCCTTGTGTGTGTTCTTATCACCAAAGGCACTTCGCTGAACGGCCTAATGATTCGCTCTGCGGTTAGCAGACCTATCGGCGAAATTCAGTGGATTACCGGTGAGGTCATTGACAGTGATCTGAAGAAGTTGGCAGGCGCGAAGGGGGTAATTTCAGTCTTCTCCACTCAAACATATCAACCAGTAGACGTGCCTGGCGAGGAAGAATTGAAGACACCACGACCACGCATCACCGGTGAAGAACTACGCGCGTTACTGAAAAAGGGTGGTAAAGACCTGCTGCGAGAACATCTGGATAAGATAAAGCCTGAGCCCCGCGAAGCAGAGAAATCTTTTCAGGTTATATCTTCACCAAACGACATTAAACCACTCACAGTGAAAGTGAAAGATATCCACGGAGCGTCAGCAGCGTGGGCAAAGGGATATACCGGCACGGGTGTTATAACCGCAATAGTTGACTCTGGTGTGGATTTTGGACATCCAGACCTTCAAGGCACTCAAGGCCGTGTTAACGGCGGTACGTTTGATGGCTGGCCCTTTGCTTATGATACCTACTCAGGTTACTATTATGTTATAAGCTCTGCTCTTACGATTGGCCCAGACACATATTGGGACCTTACTCAGTACACCTGGTATGCCCATACCCTTCCAGTAACGACTGCTGTTTGCAACGGCACTGTCTGTACAGCAAATTTAAAGATCGACTATGGGAGTGATGCTGGGTGGCCTTGGACTCCAGTAACGTTAGCCTTCACCTGGCCTGATACCTCCCTTAGCGGAACCTACCGTTACACAGTACATCCGGATTATTATCTATTATCAGCTGCCTATTATCTTGGCTTGGGATACGCTTACTCAGATGTGGCTCCCCCGGCGGTGATTCTCTCTGATGAAAGCACATCTGGTGTTTACAACACAGTATATGTGGATGTGGATTTTGACCAGGACTTGACCGACGAAAAACCTATGAGAAAAGGTGATGAGCTGGCAGGCGCCGATCTCTATGATGCTGCAGGAAATCCAGGCACCGATGGTATCTGGGACCTCTCCGCAGGTATGTTAACCTGGATTTCCAATGGGGCATCCCCACCTCCCGGATTAGAGGTTGTTTATCCCGGTCAGGCAGCCACTCCAGCAGCAGGCGCGTTGATTTGCTTCGTAGGGGATGAAGATAGCCATGGGACTAACTGCGCTGGGGACGTTGCAGCTCAGGGCGTCATCACCGACCCTGATTGGGAGGGAGTAATCAACCCGTACTTTGCTGGGGCCGCGAATGCTGGTGGTGTTGGTGGAGCGGTTTTGTCGGGGATGGCACCTGATGCGAAAGTAGCTGCCTTTCAACGCGGGTTCAACCTTCCATTTGATTCGTGGACTCTTGCTACATATGGCTTTGACGGCACGGCACAAAGTGGAGATGAGGCCCATATTATCAATAACTCCTGGGGTAGTAGCGCCGTAATAAACGATGGTTGGGACACCACATCGCGCTTTGCCTATTATCTGAATGTGAACGCTGCCCCCAACGTTGCCTTCCTTATCTCTACCGGTAATGGTGGACACGGTTTTGGGACTGTAGCTCCACCGGCAGGTGGCTCTCTTATTGATGTGGGAGCCAGCACATCGTACGGAAGCACCATAAACTTCGAGATTGCCAGTCCCTCGCAGTTCACCTGGGGAAATGTGGCAAGCTGGTCGAACCGCGGACCAGGGACGGCCGGAGATGTTTCCCCCGACATAGTAGCAGTGGGAGCGTGGGGCACGGGCGCCAATCCCCTCAACTTGTACTACGGCAATGGGCAGGCGGCTTACGACAGTTTTGGCGGCACCTCCATGTCGGCACCAATTGCAACCGGCTTATTGGCTCTGGTATACCAGGCTTTTTATGATACAAATGCTAGATTTCCCACCTGGCAGGAGGCAAAGACCATCCTACTGAATGGTGCTACTGATTTGTGCCTCGATGTGTTATCGCAAGGAGCAGGAAATGTGAATGCTGACCGCTCTGCCGACATCGCTGCCGGAAACGCCTATTACGTGGAACCGGCCCAGTGGAATCCTGGTGACTATCGAGGCACGGAATATACGGCTTTCCCCTCTATTATGTTTTCAGATGATACAGCTACGAAAACATTCACAATATATAATCCTACTGGCACGCCGATATTTGCACAAGTTTCCGATCACACGCTGGTCCAGGTGTATGAGAGCACTTTTGATCTCGTCTTCTCTTCAGGTTATGTCCCTATGATGAGTCTGCCAACATATGTACAGGAGATCACCTCAGATATAAATACCTACGATCCCGATTTGGTTCGTGCACAAGTAATCTTTCCTTACAATGTATTCGATGTGGGTAGCGATTACAGTTATGACAACCGATGGAGAGCAATGTTCTACGACTGGAAAGATCTGAACATTGATGGAAACCTGTGGACTGACACCAGTGGTGATGGGGTTGTAGATTCAGGCGAGATTGATGTGGACCCGGGTACGGGGATATATGAGTACAACCGCTTCACATACGGTTATCCAAGCGGCACGTATCTTGAAGCGAGTGTGGGGCGCGAGAGTCTCTCGCGCAGGCACGACGGCGTTTTCTTTGGGGTTCAGCGCCGCACCGGGACAGGTGCCGTGACGCTAAAAGTTCGCATTACGTACTATAAGAAGTCAGACTGGAGCTGGCTGAGCCTTGCGCCGATAACTTCCGGTGGCAAGTATGTTGTCCCACCCGGAGCAATTATGGTCCCAGCCGGGGGAAGCGCCGATTTCGGTGCTACGTTCACTGTCCCACCCGGAACTAAACCCGGCGTTTACGAGGGAGTCATTGCAGCAAGTGATGGTACCACTACAAATGTGTTGCCTGTAGTGGTGCATGTGGCGGCAAACTCAGCCACCTTTGACTTTGGCGCCTCTTCGCTGAGTGAACCTGTTGGCGACAAGCCGTACGATAATGGACATCTTTTCGGTGGCTTCGACTGGACCTGGCGATACGAGGCTGGCGACTGGAGACTTTTTTATTATGACATCCCCGATGGTACCGCTGCCTCCGGGAAGATGATTATCGTTGATACGCAGTGGAAGAACATCCCTACGGATGTTGATACCTGGGTTTATGGCCCGGTCGCCGATTCATACTCAACCAGCAATCCTGCATTCTTTGGTCCCAATACTATGGAACAAATCGGAGGTAGTAATGATACGAACGTGGGAGCTGGCATATTCACGTTCGATACTAATACCACTGGGGCACGCGAAATCGTCAGTGCTGAACTTAGAGACGGACTGAACTTCATTGTACTTCACAATGTCCTTTACTCCGGAGATGAACTGTGCGAACCACTGGTCGGCAAAGCTTATGCGATTCAAACAGATCCGATGCCGGTGAACGAGGTTGGTTCAAGCGGCACCTGGACCCAACACTTCACCAGCGGCGCAGATATACCGGAAGGTTTAAGCGTTTTGGCCTATGGACTCTACCAGCCCCAGACAATGACAAACGAAAGCATTAACCAGGATACCTCTGGCGATCCCTGCTCAGCCAGTTGGATTAACTCTTTAAATATTGCTCATTGTGCAGTTCTCGAAATTAGCATTACCAGTACGGCTTCGATTGACATTGACCTGTACCTCTATAAAGACGGTGGCAACAGCGTTTGGGATTGTACTACTGGTGATGACGTCCTCATCGCAAGGTCTATAAGTCTTACAGCGAATGAATTGATAAAGGTCACCCAGCCTGCGGATGGGCTTTACTGGGTTACTGTACATGGCTATAGCGTCCCTGGTGCGCCCCAGCTCTTTGATATCACCATTGATGCTATTCAAGGCACGAACCTGAGCGTGATAAACCCTCCAACAGGACCAATCTCAGGAGGTACACCAGTCAGTTTTGATGTGAATTGGACCACACCAGCGGATGGTAGCTGGCAAGGTCGACTTTTCATCGGACCCAATTCTGCTCCTACTGTGTTAACAGTGCCGGTTTATATTCAAAGTTCGCCAACACCGACACCTACACCTACGGCTACCCCAACGCCGACTCCCACACCGACTGCTACACCCACGGCTAGCCCGACGCCTACTCCAACACCAACAGTAACGGCAACTCCAACCCCTACGCCAACAACCACAGCTACCCCGACTCCAACGCCCACACCCTCACCAACGCCTTGGCAGATTGTCTTTGATTTTATCCAGGATCGTGAGGAGTGGACCACTGGTGGCGCGCCGGTTGTCTATACCGTGCCTGATTTCGTCTGGGAACCTGACTACCTTAAGATTACCTCATCAACGAATACGAATACGTTTGGCTACTGGCAGAGTCTGCAGGATGCAATCCCTGCGGATGCGGACTATCTCTATCGCGCCCGGTTCACGGTCTCGAGCAATCTAACGGCGACATCGCTCGTTCCGCAGATACGCCTTCGTGCAAACTCGCTGAACCTGCAGCAGTATGATGTCCTTTCGATTGAAAGTGCGGGCGACGGCGGTGCGTCTCCCGCCGCGTCGGGCACGGATTATGACCTCTACTTTGTGCCACCGGCAAATGATACGGCCGCTATGCTTGCATTCGACTTGCTTAACTTCAATCCTAACGATGCGGCAACGGCAGAACTTTCGCTGGATACGGTTACGGTTGACCGCTTTGCCCTGGATTCGCTCTCCACACCGACAGTTGTTCAGGATTATACCTTCGAGCTGAGCCAGGACGGGTGGACAACGGGCGGCGCACCGATAGCGTTCAGTTCGCCGCAGTATATCTATTCTAGCGGTGCGCTTGAGCTACGGGCAATAACCAACACGAATACGTTTGGCTTCTGGGGGAACCATCCGGCGGATATAACGATCGAGGCGGACAAACTCTATCGAGGGACATTTGAAATTCGTACAGACGTGACCAACCCGGCGCTTGTTCCAGAGATGCGCTTGCGGTACAACACCGGGAATCTGCAAGCCTCGCACACCTTCGGGATCTCAAGCGCAGGTGACGGGGCAAATTCCCCGGGCACCACAAACACAACATATGACAGGCTCTACTTCTTGCCACCGGCGAACTGCGTTGGTGAGGACTTACTCGTTTCATTCGACATACTCAACTTCAACCCCGGAGACGTCTCAACCGCGAGTCTGATCCTCGACCGCGCAATAATCGAAACTCTCTCACCCCCAGCCTCACCCTGATCCGCCTCCGGTGGACAGTTCTTGCATGTAGGGGCAATTCATGAATTGCCCCTACAAAGCTCTTCACCAATTCCTTTCAGCGAAAGTTCGCGCTGCGGCGTGCCCCCACTGGTTTCCCTCTCACACTCGCCATTCAGATTATCTGTGAAAAAGCTTGATTCTGGTTGGGAGCAGTGAAATAAGAAATCTGGAGAAGCGAATCCTGAGGAATCAGGCTTTTTGAGGGGGATTAAAATGCAGAAGCTTCGTTCTCAGAGCCGATTGGCAATATGCAAACCGGCTTCGTCCCCAATACCAATTCTTCTAGCGTTAATCTGCTTCTTTAACTTCTCTCTGATATGCGCTGCCGCGATAATTAAAGTCCCTCAAGATTATTCAACAATCCAATCAGCCATTGATGCCGCCTCCGATGGCGACGAAATCATCGTCTCCCCCGGCACCTATTACGAGCACGTTGGCTTGCGCGGCAAAAACATCATATTGCGCTCCATAGATCCCAAAGACCCTTCAGTGGTTGCCAGTACTATCATTGATGGAAAGAAGGCTAGCAATGTAGTAGGCTTCAAAGGCACAGAATCTCCAGCCTGCATTCTCTCTGGCTTCACAATAACAAATGGCAAGACTCTCGAGGGCGGCGGCATATACGGCAGTGGCACAATGGCAACCATCGAGAACAACATTATAGCCAATAATATTGGCTATAGTGGTCCCCCTTTTGGTCATGGAGGTGGAATGTACGCATGCAATGGCATAATTCAGGGAAATACTATTTCCGATAATACAGCTGGTTGGGGTGGGGGGCTCGCCCTCTGCTATGGTATTATCCAGGATAATACGATTTCGGGTAACTCAGCTCTTTCTGGTGGCGGACTCTTTGGTTGTGGGGGAAGCATCCGCAACAACACCATTACGGATAACTGGGCATCCTGGTATGGCGGCGGGCTCTCGGCTTGCCATGGAGACATTCAGAATAATATTATTTCAGGAAACTCTACCACGATGCATGGCGGCGGGCTTGTTTCGTGTGCCGGCACTATTCAAAACAATACTATCTCAGGCAACTCTGCTAATGATTATGGCGGCGGGCTCTCTGAATGCGATGGATTCATTATTAATTGCATTATCTGGGGAAACTCTGCTTCAACCGACAGCCAGCTCTATGGGTCCAGTATGCCATTTTACAGTTGCATCCAAGATTGGACCAGCGGCGGCAGAGGTAATATATTAAGAGATCCCGAATTTGTTAATCCGCTCAGTGGAGATTATCGTCTCCAAACAGATTCTCCCTGTGTTGATGCCGGCAATACATACTATTTAGTCGGAGAATATCAGGCCGATATCGAAGGGGAATGCAGAGTGGCAGGTGAATCAGTGGATATGGGCTGTGATGAAGTTGGCGGCTCGTTTGATAGTGATGGGGATCTCTTATCAGATTTAGATGAAGCTAGCAAGGGAAGTAATAAGAGTCTGCGCGATACAGACGGCGATGGTCTCATAGATGGCGCAGAAATCCTTCGAGGAACCAGCCCAACTGCTGCTGACAGCGCCGCTGGCATTACTATCCCCGAGGCGTACCTCTCCATCCAGCAAGGACTGTTCCTGGCCTTTCCTCAGGAAACAATCACCATTTTACCTGGCATGTACAAAGAGAATATTCATTTCTTGGGGAAGAATCTAATCCTCCAAAGTTCTAACCCCTTCAACTGGGATATCGTAAGCAGTACTACAATAGATGGTGAGGCATTATTTTGTGTCATAAGTTTTAAGGGCACAGAGGATAGCACCTGCGCAGTTAGGGGTCTTACAATTCGTAATGGGGCTACATACGGACATTACGGATATTATTACGGGGGCGGCATAAGTGGAAATGGAACATTAGCTACAATTGAGCAGAACAATATTCTGGCTAACTCTGCATATCGAGGCGGAGGCATTGATGGCTGTGACGGCTTGATTCGTTATAATGCTATCTCAGGCAACTCGGCTTACTCAGGGGGTGGGCTTGGCGGCTGTGATGGCGTAATCGAAAAGAATACGATTTCTGGAAACTCCGCTTCTGAGGAAGGAGGAGGACTCGGAACCTGCTATGCAATTATCCGGCAGAATACTATCTCTGGCAACGCCGCATTGCATGGGGGCGGCCTTAATTACTGTCAAGGCCCAATTCATAGCAATATTATTTCGGCCAACTCGGCTATTTGGACTGGGGGTGGCCTTAATACCTGCCGTGGCCTCATCCAGAACAATTTGATCTCGGCCAACTCAGCCTATTCTGGGGGCGGACTCTTCGGCTGCGATGGCCTCATCCAGAATAATACCATCTGGGGAAACTCTGCGCAGAGACAAGGTGGCGGACTCTACTACTGCCACGGGACAATCAATAACTGCATATTATGGCAAAATACTGCCTCCGAGGGGCCTCAATTGTATAATTGTCCGGAACCCTCTTATAGCTGCATCCAGGATTGGGTGGGCGGTGGCACACAAAATATCTCCTCCGATCCGGAATTAGTTGACCCTGGCAATGGCGATTTTCATCTTTGCCCTACTTCGCTGTGCATTGACGCAGGGAGCACTGCTAGCTTGGTGCATGACTTTGAGGGTGATCCGAGACCATGGAATGGGACGAATGAGCCGCGGGGTGATGGCTCGGATTTCGATATTGGAGCGGATGAGTACATAGGGCCTATAGGCTTTGACTTCACCACTTCGCAAGAAGGCTGGACAACGGGATCAGCACCAGTAGCATTTTCAGTTCCACAGTATATATATGGTCAGGGATGCGTAACGATAATGTCCCAAAATAACACCGATACTTTCGGCTTTTGGGTAAGTCCGGAAAGCGCTATCCCTGTGAACCAATACTATCTATATCGCGCGCGGTTCGTGGTCTCAACCGACGTGGTGGAGACATCCCTCGTTCCCCAGATTCGTTTGCGGGTGAATTCCAGAAACTTTCAGCAGGCCGACTGCCTTACGATTGACAGCAATGTTGAAGGCGGCGCGTCGCCCACTCCCGAAGGCACAGCCTATGATCTCTATTTTGTCCCACCAACAAACGACGAGTACTGTATGCTCGCCTTTGACCTGCTCAACTTCAACCCGTACGATGCTGCACATGCAGAACTTGCCTTGGAGAGCGTGCTCGTTGAACGCTTCCCACTCGATGTACTGGATGAATCAACCACTACGGTGTGCACCTACGATTTTGAATGGGGTATGGACTTCTGGGCGCCCGCGGACGGCACCTTCAGATTTAGTGACCCTGTGTTTCTCTGGGAAGATGGAGCGTTGCATCTGCGGTCAATGACAAACACGAATACGTTCGGGTTCTGGCACAGCGATGGGATAGATGTAATTGTTGAGGAGAATCGCCTCTATCGTGGCACGTTTGAAGTGAGAACGGACGAACCTGATCGAAGCCGTGTGCCGCAGATGCGCCTACGGTTCAACACCGCCAATATGCAGGTATCGCGCTCTCTTGAAATCGCGAGCTTTGGTGATGGCGCCAATTCTCCAGGCACCACAAACACAACTTACGACCGGCTCTACTTCTTACCCCCAGCGAACTGCGTTGGCGAAGACCTGCTAGTCTCCTTCGACGTACTGAACTTCAATCCCGGAGACGCAGCCGAAGCCTCACTCATCCTCGACCGCGCCACAATCGAGACGCTCTCTCCTCCAGCCTCACCCTGATCTAACCGTAGGGGCGGGGTGACCCCGCCTGAGGCGGGTAAACCCCGCCCCTACAATAATTTTCAACACCTAAGGGCACGCTGCGGCGTGCCCCTACTTTAGACCTTTAGACCGAGGCCGAATCTGCTTCGGCCCAATTTGATCTAATTGGCTTGGACCTTGATCTCCTTAGCGGACTGCCAAAGTCCGTGGATATTGCATAAAGCCAGGGCATACAGTGTGCCCGGCTTGCTGATCTTGAGCGAGGCCGTGGCTTGATGGTGCGTGTAGACGGGCCCTTTGTTCGCTCCCTGCGCGGACTCGCCATGTGCTCTGAATTCATAGTGCCCGACCTGATAGGTGAACTTTTCGCCCTCTGGATGGAAGAATAGCGAGATCCAGGGGATATGGTGCTCGGTTGTGTTTGGGTGGGCGATCTCTTTCCCCAGGCTGACCTTCACCTCGAACAGCTCATCTGCCTTCACCTGGTCAGGGCACTCGATGACCGGCACGTGCTTTTCCGTTTTCCAGTCCGCTTCCTGAATCCGTTCTCCAAGTTTCATTCTCATCATCTCCTTTTCATCATTTCCATATCTTCCAGGAGAGATTGAAGGTCTTCTTCATGCTCTACCTCATCGGCAAGGATTTCGAGCAGCATATTGTAGGTAATTGGGTCTTTGTCCTGAACGGTTTCACTCAAACGTTTGTAGACGTCAATTGCACATTGCTCGCCTTTTATATTCTGTTTTAACAGGGTCTTTACAAAAGGATCTTCAGGAGCGTCGTAGCCACAGTTGCTCATTTTATACCAATCTGCGGGCTTAAGGATAGGTGTGCCACCGAGCTGTATCATTCTGTCAGTAAGCATTCCCGCGTGTTTCAGCTCGTCTGCTGCATGCTCTTCAAGCTCTGCAACCACCTGCCCTCGCATCGGTCCTTTGGCTACCTTTGCCCCTATCCAGTACTGGTAGTAGGCTAACCACTCATCTGCGTACGCCTTATTGAGCAACTTTATAAGTTTACTCACATCCATGCCGACTATCTCTTTTCCTTTTGTTCCCATTCTCATTACCTCCTATTCACCTTCTTTTTCCACTTTCATCGGTTGACCGCAGCAAACTAACTCTCCACCGCCAACTTCTTTTACTTCCACCACATTGCCACAGATTTCACATCTGTAGATTTCTCCAACCTTCTTAACATTTGCCATCTGTTCACCTCCCTTAGGTAGTCAGGACTGATTTATTCATCATTTTTGCCCAATATTTCCAGCGCGATTCAACGAAAGTGTCAGTAAAGTTTTGTAATAATGCTTGGCTGAAGAGACGATTAATGTGCATCTCCAGCTGAGTTAGGCAAAAATAACGAAAAAGGGCGCTTTTGCATGGCTCTCAAAAAAGATACTAGGACTTTGCTCCAAGTTTGGCAAGAGGTTTGTGCCCTAATTGAAGACCGCTCTCCTGCTTTTTGGCTCAAAACCAAGAGCACGGAAAAGTGGAAGATGATAGAGCGGCGTTTCTGGAAGCGCAGTTGAACGGAATATACTAAGAAGCGTTGTGGATGCCGAATAGGGCCATGATGACATGCTAGCTCCCTTCCTCAGAGAAAAAATCTGGAGAATTGAGTCACGTTTTTAACGGAGACGCTAACCGTAGAACCAGACGCGCAATTCGGCTGCTCTCCAGACATGATTCCTGGGAAGCAGGGGAATAAGAAAAGCCGGACATCTCAATGGAGCCCGGCTCGCACAATACCTTTTTCATCTGTCATCCACGTTGCCAGCTGAGATGCTTCTTACTGATACAGCATCCAGACGGCTTCGGCTGCGGTTGGGGGTGGCCCCACATAGTCTGCACCACCAGCCAGCGGCTGATTCCCGACTCCGGCTGCGGAGTAGGCCGACGAGTCTACGTCCAGAAAATCGTCATTCACCGCCCCGCCAACTAGAAATGCGGTAGATACGAATTCCGGATCCGCGCCAATCACGTCCGTCGAATTAATCGTTCCTTCGCCTTGAGTGGCCACGCTCAGGGCATTCGGTCCCGCGGTCACCAGCGCGCTGTTGCTCAGGTTGATCGTCCCGGCAGTGAGCAGGTTGATCCCAACTTTCCCTGCTCCCGCAAAGATTGTGTTGACAATGGTGATCGGATTCGCTGGATCCTCTGCCTCCAGCTGCTTTGTGCCGTTGTTAAAAAACGTACAGTCGGAAATGGTATAGGAGCCTGAAGGCCCAGTCACAAAGTCAATTCCGCAGTCGGTGTTGTTGGAAAAAATGCAGTGGCTGATTGTGACCGAGTCCCACTGGCCTTCGCCCGTCACCGCATCGTTGAGGTTGGAATCACAAATCACATACTGCATTTCGAGAGTTCCGCCGCTGTCGAACTTACAAATGCCGCCACAATCTCCTGCTGTACCCGGGTCATCATTTGTATTGTTGGTATAAATAAGAATCGGTTCTTCTTTTGTACCTATCAGGTTGACATTGTTAGACCCATTTGCAGAAATTGCCCGGTCCCCGATAAATGAGATGACGCAGCCTGGTCCGACGTTGAGGGTAATGCCCGACCCGTTGAGCCAGATACCTTCAGGGTTCGCGCTTGGCCCGTTCACTGCGGTGATGATGGTGTTATTGAGGTTGATCACCTTATTAGTATACGTGCCATAGCAGACCAGGGCATCGTCCATCATGACCTGGGTGGGTGAACCAACCGGAGCCGTCAGCCCATCCAGGCTCGCAGGCCCACCACTGTAATTTTCCGAGAGAATGCAGTTGTTAAAGGTTATAGTGCCCTCACCGCTGCCGCTGCTAATGAAATTGCCACCATGGGCGCTAGACGGAATCAAGATGAGGTCGTTAAAGACCACCTCCTGGCCAGCCGGTGGCAACACCAGGATCGCGTTGGCAGAAAAGGCCGCCTCTGTCGCCATTACAGTCGAGCGGCCCGTGCGGCCGTTGATCGTGAGCTGCACGTCAATTGTAGGAAGTGTCTCGTCGTAGCTTGCATCCAGCAGGTTGATCACATTCGGGTCGGCATTCCCGGCATTCGAACCACCTGAGCGAAAGCTGGTTATCGCTGCACTTAGCGTGGCAAAATCGCCACCGCCGCCTGCTGTGACGGTCTGTGCGCTCGCCATTGCTGACAACAGGAGCGTGAGTGCAGTTAATCCAATAATGCAAATGCTTCTTTTTTGTCGCATATTTATCCTCCTCTCCGAAGGAGCTTATGTTGTACAATTACACTCTTGCGCCCTAGATAACTACGACCTCTATGAAATTTATCTCACCCCCTCTTCGCAGAGTCTCTAAGTGGAATTAAATGAGATACACACATCTTACTTCTCCAAAAAGCAATACGTGCATTGCTTAGCTTCTAATTAGACTAAGATTAACGTGCCCATGAAGTCAAGCAATATTTGGCAATTGCCGGTCGCCCGGCGGCTTTGCGTGAGATTATTACATACTGATTTCCCGGACGAAGAAGTGGGGGTTAATTAAACCCCTACGGTGAAGTGCACGTCTTTGCGGAGATCAGGGAATTTTCTATTGTCATTGTGCACGTTCTGTGACATGATTGTAACTATTCCGTCTGGAAATATGCGTAGCGGTTCAGCAAGTTGAATTCTTCCGACAATTGGATGATAAGGTGAAGCTGCCCAAAGTGTTCATTGCCACGATTCGGCGGTGGGTGAAGGCGTGGCCGGGAAAGCGAAGGGGCCGACGTCTGACGCTAGAGGGAGCCCTTTTTATTGGGATCACGTTTTTTATTGGCGTTGCCGCAATGAACACCGGGACGAATCTGCTCTATCTAATTCTATCAATAATGCTCTCGCTTTTGATTACTTCAGGCGTGCTCTCCACAGTGACGCTGCGCAGTATTGAGGTAGACCGTATTGTGCCGAACCACATTGCCGCAGAGGAGCAATTTCCGATCCAGGTGCTCATTCACAACCGCAAGCGGCTGTTCGCCTCCTATTCTTTGCGAGTGAGTGACTATCTGGATGCGCACGAATGTATCGGGTCAACATTCCTCATGAAGATAGGCAGGCAGGAGCAGGCAAAGACGTTTTACTTCTGCGCATTTCCGCGCCGTGGTGTCTACACTCTCAAGTCTTTGCAGGTATCCTCGCGGTTTCCTTTTGGATTTTTCGAGCGCAGTATTACGTTTATCCGACCGCGCGAGATTATTGTCTATCCCCAGATACTTAACATAACGCACTTACTGGAGGCGTCGCACGTGGATTTTGGTGAACACGATCGGGGTCGTAAAGGACCGGGCACGAGCCTCTACGGTCTGCGTGAGTACCAGAGTGGCGACAGTGCGCGTTTTATTCACTGGAAGGTATCAGCAAAGAGTGCCAAGCTGATGATTCGCGAATTCGAGCGCGAGGAGAAGCATAAGGTGAGCCTCTTCCTGAGCAACAGCTCGGCGCACCATAAGGATCCACACATTCAAGAGCAGTTCGAGAAAGCAATCGTTATGGTGGCGTCAATCGCGCACCACCTGATATATAACGAATATCAGGTGCAGCTGTTCACGGCATCGGGCAAGATTCCATTCGCCACGGGTATCAATCATCTCTATCGCATTTTGCGCGCGCTCGCAATGATACAATTGCTGCCGCCCCAGGCCAGGCAGCTTGCGCCATCTCCCCCGGATGCCGATTCGGAGAACCTCTTTTTGCATTTTGATCCCACCAGTAGTGCTACCGAACTGTATGCTTTTTCGGCCCGGATCATTGACGTCAGCCAGTGGAAGGTTCAGGAGGGGAAGCTGGTCCAGGTATAGTCGCGGGCTAAAATGCCGTGAGTGCAGCAGACTGAGCCGTAGAGGAACCGGGCTAGTCTACGTTTTCGCCTGTGTGGCCGAGGAATGGAACATATCATGACTCGCTCTGCATTTCCAATTAAGGTGATCTCGTACCTGATCGTGCTGTGGGGATATTCGGCCGTGGTGAGTACGGGTGTGCTGAATCCAAACATCGCGGTAGCTGTCTACGTATTGATCGTGCTGAGTTGGTTTCGCCGTGCTCTTCGGCTCGATCTCTCACGGAGCAGCTGGTATCTGCTAACAGTACTCATGCTACTCATTACCGTGCATGTTGCCAACTATAACATTGTGGAAGGGTTGATATACTTTCTCGTTTACTTGGTGCTGAATAAGCTCTTCCAACCACAGCGGATTCGCGATGTGATCCAGCTGTTCACGCTGAGTTTCGTTCTGATTGTAGTAGCCGCAATTCTTACCGATTCAATTAATTTCGTCATTATTTCTATTGGCTACATCTTCCTGATGGTGGCGGGTCTTATTCTGCTGACGGTTGAGCGTGATGCGCAGCTGGCGAAGCGGCAGGCGGATCAGCGAGCACAGCAGATCAGCGCTGCACCGGTACGGCGCTGGCGAGCGCCCGCACTGAAGGAGATGAGTAAGCAAGCAACGGGAACCGTTTTCACCATCAATTTCTTTCTTAAGGTAGCCAGCATTACGGCAGTTGTGGTCTTTCTCTCATCATTTCTATTTGTGTTAATACCCCGGTATTCGATTCAGAGATTAATCAGCGGGCTGTTGCGACTCGAAAGGGGGCGGCTGACTGGATTTAGCGACCGAATAGATTTTCGATCAATGAGCAAGCTGCGAACTGATCCGACGGTAGTGATGCGGGTTCAGCCGCTGACGGAAGCCGATGAGCCGAACCGGCTGTTTGCGATTCGGGTACGCGGCACATCACTGGACCAATACATCGGCCGCGAATGGGTGCGCGGACCTCTGGCACGCCTCCAAGAATTTGCTATCGAAGACAGAACCCCACACTACAGGTTTGCCAGCCTGCCGTTTTTCGGCGGTTCGTCTATTAGACAACGTGTGTTCCTCCAGCCAATGCCCACGGGCTACGTCTTTGCCATGGGATATCCAGTGATTTATCGGTTTCCCGAGCCCATGGCAATACTGGTGGACGAAGAGAGCGACTCGATCCAGCTTCTCGAAAACCGCAACACTCCCATTTTTTATGAGGCTGTTTCGCTACTTGAACCCGAGCCGCGTAGTGACCCTGATCTCCCGGCAAAGAGCCGTGCGGCAGCCCAACCGTCAACCAATAGCCTGTCTGCTTCCTCGACCATAGCCGTAGAGCAACTACCAATTACCCAGGGGGCAATACCTTCAGCAGTTACCGGTCAGCAGCCTGCGCAAGGGACTTCTCCTGGTGCTAAGGGCCAGGCACGCCCCGAGGTGAGCTCAACGATACGCCGCTGGATTCAGCTTCTCTATCTTCAGCTTCCTCCCGATGAGTCCTATTCGCGTATCCACGAGTTTGCGCGCGAGATAACTAAAACAGCGAAGACTAGCTTCGAGTGTGCGCGCGTCATTGAGGCATACTTGCAAACGAACTTCGCTTACCAGATGGATGTACAGATGAGCGATACAGAGCATTTCTTGGAAGAGTTTCTTTTCACACAGCGCTCAGGCAACTGCGAGTATTTCGCCACTGCAATGGTTTATATGCTCCGAAGTCTTAGCATTCCTGCGCGTATCGTCACAGGTTACTACTCCAGCGAATGGAACGATTATGGCAATTATTTTGTAGTACGCCAGCAAAATGCCCACAGCTGGGTGGAGGTATGGTTCGACAAGTTCGGGTGGATGACCTTTGACCCATCGCCGCCAACTGGCGTCGGGGGCAACGTTGCGCCGATGCCCCTGATACGACATATTCTCTGGTTTCTTGATTCTCTGCGGTTTCACTGGTACAAATATGTGATTGACTATGATTTCAGAGATCAGAGGGGTCTGATGCGCTGGGTTCAGAAGTGGTCAGCGCCCTTGTGGGGCACGGTAGGAAATGTGCTCAAAACCGTGCGCATGCTCACGCTGACGCTCAGCCCTCAGCAGTCGGGCGAGGTGCGCCTGTCTGCATTGTTTCTAGTTATTGTGCTGGTCGGGGCGCTGGGTGTAGTACTGTTTCTGCTGGTGCGAGAGCTGACTCGGGCCCGCGCGGCAAAGGCACCGCTGGCTGGCTATAAAGGTGAAGGGCGGGTGGCGTTCTATAACATTATTCTCGCGAAACTCACTGCTCAGGGCTTTACACGACAATCTCAACAGACACCGCGCGAATTTGCACACCGAGTTGTCTCACTTCAATCACTCTACTGCGACTTGATCCATGTCACGGAGTCCTACTACCGGGTGCGCTATAATCAGGGAACGTTGACCCCGAAAGAGGAACGAATACTAAATCAGCTCCTGGCTCTCCTGGCTCAGCCTAACCGTGGCAGCATATCATCCTGAGCTTTTCCCGGTGGTTCATCCCGTCCGAGACAGTCATCTTTTCCCATCCTGGCTTTATACAACAGCATATCCTCACACTATGCAATAATGGCATGGAGGGCTCGCCTTGGTGGCGTACCGCCCCATGTCGGGATGTTATCCTTGCATCCCAGCAGAGGGGCTTGTCTTCAGAGAAATTCATCGCCACGAGACTGACTACACCAGACTGTGCACCATCCAATTTCTAATTACGCAATAAGCACAGAATGGAGCGGAAAATACCGGAAAGCCAGCGATATGAAGTCTGGCAAGGATGGCTGAAGCATGACTTTGTGTGAACGTGAGGGCTCTGGGATTACCTCCAGATTGGCGTGTGCAATTTATAATAGCGCCAAAAAAACAGCCGAAGATGCCTATAAGGTACAGACATCTCCAGCCGTAGAAGGGGGCCATTTTAGATGCAGCCACAATGAAGGACGGGGCGAATGCTTGCCGCCACAACGCGCCGAGGCGATTAATGGCGCACGATAATCATTAGCGAAGTCCTGACCCAACGAATCGAGCCGCTGCACCCTGTGACGATCCACCAGAGCGGTAGATATTGCCATTGCTCACGGTGCCATTTGTTGGATCGTAAATAGTGTTAAGAAACTCGCCGAGGTCCGTTTCCGCCATAATAATCCTGGTCCGAATATCATACTCAGGATCTGTGGAGTAGAAGCCAGACGTGTGATCCGGCCCTCGGCTCATCAACATCCAGTAGACACCCTTGTTGTTGGAAGTAGGAGGTCCACCCGGGGCGCCGGTTGAAGATTCGATAATGACGTTATTGGCGTCAAAAAGATCCCACATCAGCAGCCCAGCTTGCGTTTGATAGGGATTGCGATCGAAGATGTCCTTAACTTTTCCTTGGGTAATGTAAGCGAGCGGAGTAGTTAATGCCCAGATACCGTAGTGAACGGGAGAATTCCACGGTGGAATATTAAAGCCCGGCATGTAGCTATTATTATCAACATAGTAGGATTCAATTCCAACACTAACGCTGCGCATATCAGCCATCATGCGCGAGACCTTGGAGCGCGTCTGCGCCTCAAGAAAGTTCGGAATTGCAATAGCCGCCAGAATGGCAATGATTGCCACCACAATCAGCAATTCTATTAGTGTAAATGCTTTGTCGTGCTTCACCAATATCACCCCCTTTTCTCTATGCGGAAGGAATTTTTACCCTTTTTCCGTCAATGGTTAACCTTTGACATTCCCTCATTGCATCCTTTTTGTCAATACTTTTGTTATGCCTTTACCGCCTAAAATTACGAGCATTACCTTTTCCCTGACCGAATGACAGAGTCCGTAGCCGTTTAATCGCTCCGAGCCAATCTGAAGTCCGCAGCAGGCGGATGTGGCCTCAGTGCGCAGCATGAACTGCGGGGTATATGAAGTGGGCTGATGTCACAACGAACAGGATTACCGTAATTACCTTCGATATCAGGGGAATCGGCCGCTTCTTTGTACAAAATGTTGCATCTGCTGTATGTTTGAGGCCAGATTTTGGGCCGCTACATCTCTATCTTCTTGAATCGTGCCCTCGTGTATGTAAATCGCAATTAGCTTTGCGTGATTATTTCCTTTTCAAGATTGCCGGGCCCGATTGCTTTCAACAATGCATTCGTGCTATCGAATCCCTTCGTCACTCCCTCACCTCACGGCAAAACCCTGCTTTAGAGAAGCGCAGCGTCAGCTGCGTCAATGGCTTTTGAATAAGTCCATTTCGCGTTACAATTCGTAGACAAAAAAAATCGCCAATAGGCGAATTTGCGAAACGAAAAGAGCCATTTAATGCTTGTCAGCTAGCCGAGCCGAGGGCGAGGCAAGGAGCAGAACAACACAGGGTCGTTTACTAAGTGCTCTGATTCATAATTATGGTGACGCATTTTAATCCGGATGTACATTAGACTCTTCACTTCGTTCAGAGTGACAGGAAGGGTCATTCTGAGAATCTCACCCAGGAAACTTGCGTCGCCGTAGTTACGAAAATATGTACTAAGGGTGCCGCCTTATTTCTATATCTCTTCCAATAGGCCGGCAAATGTATCGTGATGTTCTTCCTCATCCGATAAAATTTGCCTGAACAATTTTTGGGTCGTCTCGTCTCCTGCTTTTCTGGCAGCTGCTACTGCTTTTTTGTATAACGCAATTGCCCCCTCTTCGTCCTTTTTGTCCTTCTCTAGCATCTCTTTAAGAGTCTCTCCAACAAAAATGGGGTCCGGCTTAGTTGTTGGTGTTCCTCCAAGATAGGCAAGTCGCTCGGCAATTGCTTCAGCATGTTTCATCTCTGTTATTGCTATCTTCTTCAGTTCATCTTTTACCGCAAATCCTTTAACTCCTTTCCAGAGAACATGTTGCCACATATACTGGATTGAAACCTGCAGTTCCCGGGCTATTGCCTTGTTTAACAAGTCCAATAGTGCTTTCGGGGCCTTTCCTTTTTTCATTATTTTTGCCTCCTTTTGTTGTAATATGACTTCCTTTTAGCATCCTGGCCGCCGAAGTCAACGATTTCATATGACGTTTTGCGGGGTTAGAAACCCCTGTGATATAAGAAGATGGATGAATGAAATGAGAATTAGGATAAATTTCGCAAACAGCAAATCCTCAATGGCAGTTGGATATAAAAATTGTCACCGGAAAATCAAACCGTCCGCAACCGGTTGGGTGAGATCAGACCCAACCACGGCCCGCAATTGTTGAATATATTCATCGCGAGTTATGGACAGGCGCTGGAGTCGCAGGGGGTCTGGCGCCAGACCCTCGCGTGTTACATAGATATCGCCGCCGCGGCGCAGGGCACTCTCTATAAGCGACGAGAGCCGGTCCACCGCCAAATTAAAATTGGCTTCCGCAGCCCCTGCAAGCATATCAACCGAAACCGCTCCGAAATGTCCCGCGGCCAGGGGAAGCGTGAAAACAATTGGATCGTTAAAGGTAACAACCAGATCCTGGCTGCGGATGGCCTGGGCTATTCTGCGCCCTCTTTCCATCCAGACATCTCGTGACGGATCCATGCGCAAACGCACTTCCCGCACATTAAAGATCACCTGAATCAACAGCGCAACCACAATGAGCGCGGCAAACAACGGTTGCTTGCCTCGACGAATTGCCTCCCGCCATCCCGCTCCAACCAACAGGCAAATGGGCAACAATGTCACTACCCAGAATTCAATATTCAACGGCTCCCACCACGAAAAAAACAAACTATACGTGATAATGTGGGAAAAAAGAACTATGCCCAGCCTGCGCATAAACCCCCGACGCAACAACACGAGGACCGCTGAAAAAAGCAGAACAGCCGCATGGCCGAACATGAGAGCTTTGGCTGGCCCGGCGACAAATGCCCGCTTTAGACCGAGAAAACCCAGGCCGAGTTGTTTGATAGTGAATAATCCATACGCCTGCTGGGAGCCCGCATACGATACCACCCAATTTATGAATTCCGACACTGAGGCGATCCTGACAATGAAAAAGCCCACGATGGCATAAACCGGGAAGGCCAAACCGTAACCAACTGCCAGCAAAACAGCAAAGTCTCTCCACCACGAGCGGCGCCGGATCAGAACGCAATAGCAAAACAGCGGAACAACCAGCAGAATATTGGTAATATGTCCAAGAATAGCCACACCCCAAAGCAGCCCTGCTATCCATAACGAAGGTGAGCGACGGAACAAAGAGAGATAAAGGCCAACAGTGGCAGCCAGGCTGATGGTATATACTTCCACTTCCGTTGAAACGAACCAGACCGAGTAGCTAGAAACGAAGAAAAGGGTTATAAGAAATGACTGCCAATCGCGCAGGAGTCGTCTGGTCAAAAGAAAGAACAGCATGGCGGAGACAGCGCCCCATAAGGCGGCCCACAATTGCCCGACAAGAATGGCATGAGTCGGAGCGTCAAAAGGGGTAAGCAACGAAATCAATCGGCTGATTCCCATGGCAGATGGGAGATACAGCATGTTGAACGGGCGGAAAATCGAAGGCAGGAAGGCATTGAGCCGAATCGCGCTGGCGAACATCAAACCATCGTAGGTGTGCTGGCCCGCGCGGGTCCCTAGAAAAACCGCCAGAACGAGTACGCCTATCGCGATCGCTTTCCATCGGATCAGGGTGTTGTTCCCTGTGAGTTGTTTGGCTTTGAGCACGAACGTGCTTCTTTCACCTTTTTATGAAATATGAACGAAAAACCCGTTGGACTGGCCACCGTACTCATAGTTCTTACCCATCTAAGGCGTTGTTGTATCTCTGGCAAAAAATCCCTGTGGACGGACTTTGCAGCTACGGCGTTCGGTGCATCTGTTGCCGCCATTGCTACTCTGCTTTGCGTTCCAATCGGATGGTAACAGTACCTTTCTGATCAGGCTCGTACCAGTATTCCTTTTGCCGCCATTCACCAGCTGAGACATACGCGTGCACTTTTTCGGCAGTAAGATCTTCTATGATGACCTTTCCAGTACTGTCAGTACGGCCTTGCCCATAAGGCCAATCCTTACCACCGACACTGACAAGTACATTAGGCAGTGGTTTCCCATCTGGCAACAGCACAGTGAAAGTCACCGCGCGACCTGGGCTCATCACTATATACTCAAACTGCCGCAACTCGCTCTTCGAGGCAAAGAACCGGTCCGTCACCAATCGGCAAAAACCCTTTGCATAAACAACCAGGCGGTATCGGTTTTCTGGGACTATATCCGCAATAACGAAAGATCCGTCGGCGTCAGCAATCAGGGACTTCACTCTCGCGAATCCCGATGCTGAATCCACCCCATATACCTCAAGGGTGATCTTTGCGCCAGCGATGGGTTTGGAATCAGGGTTTTGAACTTTCCCCTTTACTGTCAGTGTTTTGCGCAGCGCTAGAAGCACGTAATCCTCGCCAAGCAGTAAGCGCGGAATGAGCGCCTTGTAGCCCGGCCAATCCGGGTGGCTGGCTTCCAAAATGCTGCAATAGCGACCTTTCCACAGAAATTCGCCAGATTTGTCGGTGCGGACAACCAGGCTCTCCCTCCGGCCTATGTCTTCCCGCACCTCAGCACCAGAAAGAGGCAGTCCCCGAGGAGACAAAACCCGCCCCTTAATTTCAGTGATGTTCGTCTCCTCGGCAGCAGGTGACGTTCCAAGCAATATCAATGTGAGGAATACTGCGCAAAGAACGCTGAGTAATGTTCCTACTAATCGTATCATGGCTCCACTCCCTTTAAAGAAACCTGCTGTGCAGCAACAGATTAAAAATTCCCCATGCCTCGGCCAAAACTCAGAACCTTGACTGTATAATGTGGTTTATTATCTCCCTAATCTCTTCCTTAGCCGCTCCCCTGCCGGAAGCTTTTTTCTGAAACTTGCTCTCAAAATCTCGTCTGACCGTTGCATTCAAACCTGAGTTCACTCTAATACCATCATGCCCGGGCGGACGAGCGTGTAACCGGCGGTCAGGTGGCGTCGCGCTGTTGCATCTTTAAATCGTAGCATTTGTGGGCTAGTTCAACGAGTTCAGCATATCCCCATGTGCCCTGGTCTGTCAAGCGATGTGCAAGATGAGCACGATAAAAAAAATCTAAAGAATCCCGTCAATCCCTGATAAATCCTGTAAATCTTGTAAATCATGTCTAAAAGATTAAAAAGAACCACAAAAAAGGACAAAAATTATTAGACAGGATTAGCACGATTAACACGATAAAAAAACCTAAAGAATTCTCTTAATCCCTGATAAATGCTGTTGATCCTGTAAACCCCGCATCCCCTACAACCTTCAGTCATCCTTTGGCTATTCTAATCCATAAACCTGTCTTGGCGCCAGGTATTCTGGAAAGCTGTCTAAGAGTGCCAAGCGCACGAGATAACAGAAATGACAAGCACTGACATATGCATCCTCGTGCTTGACGTCATACTTTCGGGCTAAAAGAGCTGGCCCACCTTTGAGTAACGGACCGCAAATGGGGTGGAGATCGCCGTTATAGTTCTTAACAAGATCAGAAATCTTCATTCCGCATATATTCCCCATGACCAAGCCCTGGCAGAGGTGAACATATCCATATGGATCCAGATGAACTCTCTGTGGATTTCGTAGGTCCTCCTCCGGGCATTCTATGAATGTATCATATCTCTTCCTGGGAAGGCCTTGCGTCAGTTTCTCAACCGCTCTCCCCTTGAACAAAACTCCACCACCGACAACCGGTTCTCCTTTAGACCTCTCGGGGCCTACGTCAACCGTAGGTTTCTCAATGCAAATTGAACCTGCGGGAATGCCAAGCTTCTTGGCTGCCGCTAAAGCGCGTTTGGCTGGATTATCCTTATCCTCTTCATAGTGAAATGAATCATCACTTATACTAAGATCAGATACCTCCAACTCACAAAGAGGCCTGAGCCACAGCTCTGCATCCTCTTCTGAAGTTGCCCAATATGCATTAGTTACTATCCCGGTTTTGAATCCTCTGTCGCGAGCCAGTTTGATTCCCTCAAGCATTAATGGGTAATACAAAAATGCCTCCCCACCTTCAAAATATACCCACTCAATTGTCCCGATTTTGATTAGTTCATCGAGAACTTTTCGGATCTGCTTCAGTGTGAAAGTTCCTTTTGCACGAGGATCACTATACAGAAAGCAGTGGTCACATTCCGAATTGCACATATAAGTTAACAGGAAATGAATTGCCTTTAGCATGATGCCCACCTTCTTGCCTTATACGGTAAAAGCCTAGCTAGAAACAGCGGCAATTTTAGCTACAGATGCACATACATATACACAGATACAACTATACTTTTGTCTTTCCAAAGATCCAATTAATTAATATTTCTTAAGCCTTTGCAAGCCATTTCATATAACATTCTTGGCACAAATGAAGTTGCAATAAAATTTGGATGCCGTCCGTTTATGCCGTTTCAGGCGCTGCTGTCTTGCAGAAGCTTTGGAGGTTCTACGATTGGTATGCTTGCCAGAAAGAAGGGCTGCTGATAAAGAAAATTCTATTTGTGGTACAGTCATGGTGCCTGGCAGTTCCGGGTATATGCGCATCAAACTCCCGGTGCCCAGGCCAGACCGCTGCTGTGACGAGGCATCAAGTCTTAAGCAAATAAAAACATGCTGAATCACCATTCTTGTTCTTGTTCAGCTCAAGAGCCTTCCTTTTGAAAGACTCGATTTCTTCCTTTGAAAAGATGGATTTTTGAGGATTCACATGATAAGAGTTACTATCCATATAAGCTATATCTTTAAGGTATTGTTCGCTACCCCAAAATTGGAGATCGGTTGAGTCAAATATGATATCTGCCACATTTAAACTAACCTGGTCTGCCAATATTTGAATACTTTTGGTTGAATGCAAAAAAAGGTGACGCGGTGCGTCGAGTTGAACCCAATTAACACCATATTTCTTCCAGGCAAAGGAAGAAGCAATAGGGATTCTAATTAAGAGATATCGGTTGGGTTTTAACCAACGGTATAACTCCTTTAATACTGATAAAGGTTCAGCCATATGTTCAAACGAATGGTGTAGCATAATAAGGTCAAACTGTTGTTCTATCTCGCATAGTTGCTTCTTGAAAATCTTCACCCCGTTTTCATAGAGTATATCATCATCGATATATGGATCCACACCGGTAAGATTAGAAAACCCATCTCTACGCATCCAATTAAGAAGAACCCCGATACCACAACCTACATCCAAAATTTCTGATTCAAAACTTATCTTCACCCTTCTAAACCAGTCATAATACTCGGGCGCTCCCAATACTCTTGATTGAATCATCCCTATAATATTCTTTCCATGAAGACAGTATTTTGCCTTTTGATGCTTGAGAAAAGACTTTAGAAAATTGTCTTTTAAACAATGTGGCTTCTGAAAAGAATAATAGTTCTTCGGGTAGTATTTTGAGAGACTACGCGGAATTTTCTTTATTTGCAGGCATCCACATTCTGCGCATTCGAAATATTCAAACTCATCCCGGTGTCCAAACATCATTTCGCGAACGATATATGACTTATTGTCCGTTGTATTCTTACATATTTTGCAAGCCATCATTTCCTATATCTCCCATTTCACCTCGGAAATCGCCTTCGGCCATTAAAATTTCAAATAACGTTGCTGGGCTTTTCGAAGTGCAACCTGCCTGCAGCGTGCAGCAGCATTCGGGCGATTGAAATGAGGCGAAAATATGGATTTAGCACAAGTGCCGTTATTCTCGTCATTACTTGCGTGTGATGGCTACCAGAAGGTTAGCTCGTCTCGTGCAGCGTGGATTACGTAGTACGCCTGCTATGCTCTGCTTCTGCTTTTTCTCCAGAGATTCTTGTCTTTCAGCAGTGGGCAGATTAGGTTCCTTTGGGCAGGGTGCTTCCAGGCTCCTGGCGTAGTGCTTTGAGCACGAGCAAGGTGAAGTCGTCGAATTGCTCAGCACCGGCCTTGAATTCGAGGCAATTCTGATAAATGGCATCGCGCAGGAGTTCGGCGCGCATGGCAAGATGGTCGCGCACAAATTCAATAAGCCTCTCGACGCCGTAGAGGTCGCCTGCGCTGTTCATCGTATCGGTCACGCCGTCAGAATAGATGATCAGCGTGAAGCCACGGGCAATTGTTACAATCTCTTTCTCGTATTCGGCAGTCTCGACAATACCAAGCAGATTACCTCCGACCTCGAGCGTTCTCAGCTGGCCAGTTTCGTCAAAGAGCAGGGGATGACAATGGCCGGCATTAACGTACTCAAAGCTCTGCTGGAGGGGGTCAAGAATACCATAAATCATGGAGGCAAACATATTGTTCGTTGCATCACGACAGGCGATCTTGTTGAGCTTCTCCATAATTTTGGTCACGGTTGCATTGGGAAGCATGGCCTCGATCTGGAGCGAGGCCCGCAAAGTGGCGATCAACAAGGCGGCTGGCACACCTTTGCCCGACACATCGCCCATAGCCAGCCCACAGCGCCCCTGAGTCAGCGGGAGGAAGTCATAATAATCGCCCCCCACACGTTCCGCCGGCTTGCTCATTGCCGACATCTCATAGCCTGGCAGTTGCGGGGAGCTACTCGGAAGGAGGTTCATCTGGATAGAGCGAGCGATCTCCATCTCTTTCTGGAGCTTCTGTTGCTCGACCACCTGAGCATGCAGCTTGGCGTTAGCAATTGCCACAGCAGACTGGTTACTGATGCCGGTCAAGAGATCGAGCTCCGCCTCGCCGTATGCGCCGAGGCGGCTCTTGGTATCAACATAAATTACACCAAGAATCTCATCTTTATAAATCAGCGGAGAGCAGATGGCAGAGCGGATCTTGTGCATGATGACGCTTTCGGCGGCCTGAAAACGCTGATCCCGGGCCGTGTCAGAAACGAGCACCGAGACGCGATCCCGTATGCACTGATCAACAATCGTGCGGCTGACAGTGATGGACTCCTCATCAGGCGAGCGTTTCTTGACCACACGGGGGAGCAGTTCCCCTGTCGAATCATCGCGCAGCATAATGAAGCCACGGTCGGGCTGCATCACGCTGAAGATGATGTTCATAATTTTCTCGAGAAGCAGATTGAGATCTAGAACAGTACGAATGGCATCAGTGACCTCGTATAGAATTTCCAGGCGATGGTGGGTGTCCTTTAAATACTCACCTTCAGTTGTATCGAGCACCACTTTCCCGGGCAGTTGTGTACCTGCGCTGCGCGTACCGGCGGGCTCTCCCCAGGTCTTTTCCGGCACCAGACGGACTATTTTTGTGGTGTCGTCTCGCGGGCGTTCGGGCTCTATCTCATGTTCAAACACCAGGATCGTATCGCCAACCTGAGCGCGGTCGCCACTGGCAAGGAGATGTTCATCTTCAATAAGTTTACCGTTCACATAAATCCCGTTCTTACTGTCGAGATCCTTGATCCAGTAGTTGCTGCCGTCTGCTCGCAGCTCGGCATGATGACGCGACACCCGGCGATCAACGATCTGGATGGCGTTGGATGCGCTTCGGCCAATGGTAATGCATGGCTGCACCAGCGGGAAGATCATCCCTTTGTCATTGCCGTTCTCGACAACCAGTCTTGACATACAGACCGCCCGCTTTCTATCCCATACGTACCAGCACTTGATGGTTCCTGCTGGCCACAAGGGCTCTTGTTGTTCTCGTCGTTTATAGAAGAAATAGTAATTCTCCGAAGTCTCTGGTGTCAAGCGGATTTGCGCGTCCAGGACGGGTGCAACGCTTTGATCCTGGAGTAACGTGCGGGGAAGTTTTCTGGTACGCACGCGACCCTGTGTGTGGTGAGTATTTTAATTGACAATGACCCAGTGTTTGGGCGATAGTAGATACCAAAAGTCGGGTTCAAAGAGACCTGTTTAAAAAAACTGCGCAGGTAGAGGTTTTCTGCGACTTCTTTTGCCGACTCACTGTGCGTGAGGGACGTATTATGAAATTGGCAAATCGAGAAAAAGTGGTTATCGGAATTATTGCGCTGATCTTGGCCATTGCAGCGCTTCATTTCTTCATATTCTCCCCGAGGGCAAGGCAGTTGGCTGATGCAAAGAACAATTGGGATCGAGCTCTGGCACAGTATAATCGCGTGGCCTCAGTGCAGAGCCCCTCGGACCTCAAGAGGTATGAAGGACAGACGGAGAAATATGATGAGCAATTTATCCAACTGGTGCTCGCTCTGAATCTGGCGGCACAAACTTACTATGTAGAGGACAAACCCGAAAGCGTGGAGAAACGGCGACAGGATTTTATAAGCCTTATTGAGCAGCTTTTGGCGGCCGAGAAAGAAGAAGGTGCGCTAAAGCTCAGCTTTCTGGCCGAGCAGGGCTGGGATCTGCCAGATAGCCTGCCCGAAAATATCGAAAAGCGACGGGTCAATCTATGGGATTTGATGTCTAAGCTAGACGCAATTCACTCAATCTTGGATGTCATTGCGAATGAAACGGTGAAACAAACCAAAGAAGAGGAGAGACGCCTGCTCTTGCTCCAGTTGGGCTTTGATCAGTGGAAAGTCGCCTCATTAGCTCGCTATGGAGATCATGTCCCGCTGATTAAGGGCCTGGTACATGCCCAATTGATCCTGGGGAAAAAGCCTGAAGAGTATCGTCTTACCACAGAGAAGCTCTATGAACTTCTGCGCATTGAGTTTCCCGATAGTCTGTTATTATATCTTAACAAACAGCTGGTGGCTGTAAACGACCTGGTGCAAATAGCTCGAGAGAACAAGATTGACGAAATTAGCATGGTAAGGCTGCTGCCAAAATCTGAGGTGTTTAAAGAACTAGAACAGACTTCGGAGCCAGAATCCGGAGATGCCGCGGCCCCAGCGGCTGGTCCTCCAAGACCAAGACGGGTATTTGTTGACGCAAGTGCCTGGGCTGGGGCCGGAGCTGCTGGTGAGGAAGGAGGGCCAGGGCCAGGGGCTGGGGTGCAAGCAACGCCAGCTCCGCCTACGCGCAAACTCGTCTGCGTAATCACCCCGGTTCAGCTTCGCTTTTCCGGCACAAATCTCAATGCGATGAAGTTTCTTTACGAAATTAGCCACTCGATGCGCACATATGAAATAGAGGATCTGGCAATTCAGGCCCTCGAGGGAAGCACCGTCGAGGTGTTTGTCACAATCAACGTGGTTGCCTACGTCGATGGCGTTTCACTTGCGGTGCAGCCAGCTGGCTGAGCCCTGGCAGACAGCGCACTAAGGGAGGAGAAAGCCTGATATGATATCAAAGGAGATCCTTAGTATCATTGCCTGCCCGAAGTGCAAAGGGGTACTCAAGCTGATTAATGAATCTGGCCTGGTGTGCGAGGCGTGCAAAGTGAAATACCCCATCACCGACGGCATTCCTGAGCTTCTCATTGAAAAAGCACAAGAGATTGACGAGCAAACGTCGAATGATCCGACTGCGTCTGATGTCTGAGCATTTGCAGCGGTCAGGCGACTGCCCGTCCCGACACTACCCGGTCCGGGACTGAGTGGGCGTCGCAACTCCCCATATAAACCTTGAGGTTACATGATGAAGCTGAATCTCTATATGAGCGATGACTCGATGTACGTTGAGGCCATCGGGCGTATTATTCTGGATGAATGTGAACATCTCAAGGCCATCATGTTACCTTATATGGGAAAAGGGGTCAGCCAGGTCTACCTTAGTCTCAACAACGTGGATTTTATTGATAGCGCAGGACTCGGGGCTCTTGTTAGCCTGAAGATGACTGCCAGCAGGAACAAAGCCCGCCTTGTCCTCCTGGCCCCCTCGAAACAGGTAATGGAGATTCTCACGGTCTCCAAACTCGACAGCATCTTCGACATCATTGATGGCTCAGATGCGGAATTGATCAAAGCATCACTTGCCATCGAAGAGAATCTCGTTAAAGAGGCCGAGGCAACTGGCGCCGTAGAGCTATCTCCGACTGGTGCATCCGCAGCTCATGGCTCGCAAGCCGCTGTCCATCTGAATAAGGGGCAGAAGGAACAGATTGATCAATGGTGTCGCGCAGCTCTCGAACTGATGCGTCAGGGGGACTATGAAAAGGCGGCGACAGAGTATCAAAAAGTCCTGGAACTTGATCCGGAGTATCTGCCAGCCCTTAATAACCTGGCTATCCTGTATGAAAAGAAACCCTCCTGGTACACAAAGGCGATGGAACAGTGGCAGAAGGTTCTTAACGTGAGCCAAAAACTCGGAGACCAGAAACATATTGCCCGAGCCGAGAAACACCTCTCCTCACTGCGGGAACTTGACTGAGGCAGAGGCCCGCGTCTCGGAGAAAATCCTGCTCTGCCCGTCTTTTGTGTCAGATGTTCGCATGATGTTCAGACAATCCTCTGCCGGGTATTCCGAAATATTGGTACACCGATTGAGGCAGCGTGCAGGCGCGGGCTTTGTGCATAGTAATGGCGCGCTGAAGACTATCCTGTCGCTCCTTTCAACACGTAGACACCGCTGATGACGATGCGTGCCTCACTACGCCACAGCCTTGAATTCCTCCTCCTCAAAATCCTCGAACATACTCTCAGATTGCTCCCGTTTCGATTAGCCTTGCGGACAGGCGCAGTCCTGGGCACGCTGTGCGCATGGGTTCTGCCGGTGCGCAGGCGCGTGATGCGTGCAAATCTCCAACGTGCATTTGGGTCGGCCATTTCCGAGCACCGCCTGCGCAAGCTTATGCGTCAGTGTTACCGAAATAGCGCGATCTCGGCCGTAGAGTTTATACATCTCCGCGCTCGGTCGGCCGCACAGATCAAGCAGCAGGTTCTGCGCACCGAAGGCGAGGAATACTACCACCAGGTCGGGGGCACACGCGGCGGTTATATTACCCTGACCGGCCATCTGGGCAACTGGGAATTCATGGGAGCCTACTTTTCGGTCATAGGCCTGCGGTTCTCGGTCATTGCTAAGCCAATCCACAATCCCTATGTGAATGACTATGTGAACAAAATACGACGGGAGAAGGGATGTGAGGTAATTTCCACAAAAGAAGGAATGAAAAAGATCGTCTCCCGTCTGAAAACGGGCGGGGTAGCCGTCTTTCTCGCGGATCAGGACGCACGCAAAATGGGCATCTTCGTTGAGTTCTTCGGCTCTCCCGCCTCGACACACACCGGCCCGGCACTTTTCATGACCCGGCTCCGGGTGCCAATTCTGCCGGTGTTCGACATCCGGGTTGGACTCGACAAACACGTCATCATCTTCCGTCCCCCAATTTACCCTCCGCAGGAGCCCGACAAAGCCGAAGCGATCCGTCAGGTCACTGAGCAACACGTCCGAATTCTTGAAGAAATGGTGCGGCAATATCCTGAACAGTACTTCTGGTACCACAGACGATGGAAAACGCAACCTGCTAGGGGTTTAAAAGTTTGAACCACTACTTTACAGGTTCCTTAAAACAGAAAGGGAATTACTATGATCAAACCACCTGTGTTGCAACCTGGCGATACAGTCGGCCTGATTTCGCCAGCCAGCCCCGTGCATGAACACGGCGATGTAACGGAGGAGGAGTTGCAACGCGGCATCGAATGTCTGAAGGCAATGGGGTTTCAGGTCAGGCTCGGCAAGCATGCGCGAGAGGTGCGGGGTTATTTAGCAGGCACAGATCAGGCACGTACGGATGACCTGCATGCCATGTTTGCCGACAAAACGATTCGAGCAATTCTCTGCATTCAAGGCGGCTACGGTACGCCACGCCTGCTGCCGTACCTCGATTTTGATTTGATTCGTGCAAATCCCAAGGTTCTTATGGGCTATAGCGACTTGACTGCGCTGAACGTTGCAATTCATCAACAAACAGGACTTGTGACCTTTCACGGCCCAACGGTTGGCTACGACATGGCGCACGAATTCACGTATACGAAGCAGTGGTTTGAGCGTGCGGTGATGCGCCGCGAGCCGATTGGCGAGATCAAAAACCCCGACGACGGGCCAGAGATCGTTTCGCTCTCTTCCGGGCGTGCCACAGGCAGATTGATTGGAGGAAACCTCTCGCTGCTGATTGCCACGCTCGGCACACCATACGAGGTGGATACGACCGGCGCTATAGTGTTTCTGGAGGATGTGGACGAACTCCCGTATCGCTTCGACCGGATGTTGACGCACTTCGCACTGGCGGGAAAGCTACGCGACGCTGCCGGAATAGTGGTCGGCGAATGTGTGGACTGCGTTCCAAAGGATGCGAAAAAGCCAAGCCTGACGCTAACCGAAATTCTCGATGATCTTGTTCGGCCACTCAACAAGCCTGCAATATACGGCGTCTGCTGTGGCCACGGGAGGAAAAAAGTCACGCTTCCCTGCGGTGTTCAGGCAACCCTGGACGCTGACGCTTGCCGCCTTGTCATTGAAGAGGCAGCCGTGGAGTGAATGAGACCAGAACGGTTAGACGCAGAATATAGGGTGGCATGCAGAATGTATGGTGGCACGGGCATCACGCCACAGGCGCATTTTCAACTTGCCCGTGATAACTCGGAGCAAGGCAAAAGCTATTGAGCTTAGGCGAAAAAAATCAGCAGGGACAACAGCTTTCAGAAATCTTCCGAAAGATTTTTGCTTTGCCGTGTGCACCGCGGTACGATCCCTGGATACACTCCTATTGCGGATATCTGGTGAACGAGCAGAGTGCGCAACGGTTTCTCTCGTACGTCAGATACCCGCTCGACCTGGGGCGCGTCGCGCCGTCCGCCTCAATTAAGATTCTCGACGTTGGCTGCGGCTTCGGGCCAGTATGCCTGGCCTTCTGGATTTTGGGATTCCGCCAGATTTATGGCCTCGACATTTATGGCCCTATGATCAGCACTGCGAACTTGTTCCTCAGAGAATTGAAGCTGGATAACACCGTTCGGCTGACACAAGGAGATGCAGCAAAGCTTTCCGACTCCTACGATGATCACTTCTTTGACGTGGTATTTTGCAATGAAGGCATATCACATTTTCGCAATTACCGGAAGTTCCTTGAGGAGAGTTACAAGGTACTTAAGCCGGGCGGGCTGCTGATTATTTCAGATAATAACAATGGTGCCAATCCCTTTATGCGGAGAAAGAACTACGAAATATGGCGCACCTTTGAAAATGGCCCTGATGGAACAACAATTCACGGCCACACCGTCAAGACCTCGTATCTCTCAATGCGGAGGGAGATCATTAGGGAGCAGTTTCCAGAGATGAAACAAGAAGAGGTACAGAGGCTTGCGCGCGGCACCTCGGGCATGGACGCTCATGAGATCAGAACTGCGTGCGAGCACTATATCGCCAGCGGAGAAATGCCCACCCAATGTTTCGTGCCCACGCAATGTCCCCTCAATCCGCGCACCGGCATTTACATTGAGAATATGCTCCAGCCATACGAGCTGGGTGCATTGCTCCGCACTATTGGGTTCAAACCTCGGGTGTCAGCATACCTGTGCGGCGCAGGCAGAGGCGGAATATTCCTGAAGATCAATGCAGTGTGGAGTGCGCTATCTCCCCTGACAATCTATCTCTCGCGCGGCTACCGAATCGTCGCAAAAAAGTAGGGGACATATCCATGTGTCTGCCCGCGATGTGTCTCACATGAAAAAAGGCGAACACGCCCGCCGCGCCGGGTCGCCCTATATCCGTCGTGCAGTGCTGTAGCCCCATGCTGCAGCTTGTGCCTATATGCAAAACTTGCCCGCCTGCCGCGAATCAGGGTAAGGTTGGAGGGGAAAGAGCCTCGATGATTGCGCGGTCAAGTAGTAGGGGCGGGGTAACCCCGCCCCTACCCGCGTATACATCAGGGTAATGCAGCAAGCGGAACAGTCTCGATGGTAGCCCGCTCCAGGAAGAAACTGGCGCTCGGTGCGTCGTTCGGGTTGAAGTTCAGGATGTCAAACGAAACGAGTAAGTCTTCACCAACACAGTTCGCTGGAGGCAAGAAGTACAGCCGGTTGTATGTAGTATTTGTGGTGCCGGGGGAATTTGCTCCATCTCCAAAGCTCGAAATGCCGAAGGTGTGCGAGGCTTGCAGATTCCCTGTGTTAAACCGCAGCCACATCTCAGGAACAAGCGCGGGGTTGGTTACGTCTGTCCGCACTTCAAATGTCCCACGATACAGTCGCTTTGCCTCAATCGTTATATCTGCCGGGTGG
>CAYVXD010000032.1:0-33796 GCA_964454265.1 uncultured Candidatus Sumerlaeota bacterium
TCGCGGTGAATGGCGCCTTACCACCACTGAACGCAAGCGTATCCTTCTCAACAACATCTACGGTGTAGACATTGATCCGCAAGCCGTAGAGGTAACCAAACTCTCGCTCCTTCTCAAGGTTCTCGAGGACGAATCCTCCGAAACCCTCAATAAGCAGCTCTCTCTGATCCATGAACGCGCCCTCCCCGACCTCGGCAACAACATCAAATGCGGCAACTCCCTCATCGGCCCGGACTTCTACGACAACCAGCAGGCGGATATGTTCGATGAGGAAGAAGTGTATCGCATTAACGCTTTCGATTGGAAAGCCGAGTTCCCCGAAATCATGAAATCCGGCGGCTTTGATGCCGTCATCGGCAATCCGCCGTACATCCGCATCCAGGCGCTAAAGGAATGGGCACCACTGGAAGTGGAATTCTACAAACAGTACTATACGGTGGCCAGCAAAGGCAACTATGACATTTACGTAGTCTTTGTTGAGCGCGGCTTGAATTTGTTGAATAAGCGCGGCCGATTGGGATACATCTTGCCGCACAAGTTCTTTAATTCAAAGTATGGTGAGCCGTTGCGTGAGTTGTTGGCAAAGGGTAAGCATCTATCCCAGGTGGTCCACTTTGGTGACCAGCAAGTGTTTGGCGGGGCTACAAACTACACCTGCCTACTTTGGCTGGATAATGCGGGCAGTGACCAGTGTTACTTCATCAAGGTAGATGATCTGACTGAATGGCGCAGAACCGGCCAGGCCACCGAGGGAACCATCCCTGCCGTTTGCATCACTGGCGCTCAGTGGAACTTCACCGTCGGCAAGGGCGCTGCTCTCTTTGAGAAACTGAGCAAGATGCCGGTCAAGTTGGGAGACGTGGTGGCCAGAATTTATCAAGGACCAATAACTGGTGCTGACACAGTTTATCTGTTCAAGAAATTCCGGACATATAAAACAAGAGGCACGACTGAAGTCTTTTCGAAGGAGCTGAACGAGTGGATAGCATTAGAGTCGCGCATTCTCAAGCCTGTGATTCGAAGTGGTAGTATTCACCGATACCAAGCCGAACCCACCGCGTTTGTATTGTTCCCCTACGAATTAAAAGATTGCTCCGCGAGACTTTTCTCTTCAGACGAGATGCGATGCGACTACCCATTAACGTGGGATTATTTGAATCGCAATAAGAACCTTTTGGAGAGGCGTGAGAAGGGCAAATTTAAAGACGAACAGAATCTTGGAATGTGGGAACAGCCCAAATTGATGATTCCATATATGATTAGCGAGTTAGCTGCCTATTTTGATCAAGCTGATAGCTACTACTTCATCAATGTTACCACGGGCGGCTACGGCGTCACCAGCGATGAATCGTCAGGTAGTCTCTCTTACCTGTGTGGCTTGTTGAACTCACGCATTCTTGATTTCTATCTCAAGCAAATCTCGACCAACTTTCATGGTGGTTACTTTGCCGCCAATAAACAGTATATCGAGCAGCTCCCAATCCGCCCTATCAAGTTCTCTGACCCCGCCGACAAAGGCCGGCATGACCGCATGGTGGCGCTGGTGGAGGAGATGCTATCGCTGCACAAACAACTGGCGGCGGCAAAGACTGATCACCACAAGACAGTAGTGCAGCGTCAGATTGACGCAACAGAAAGGCAAATTGACCGGCTGGTATACGAGTTGTACGGAATCACGGATGATGAGATCAAGATAGTTGAAGAGTCCGCGCAATGATGCGGCCAAAACGTTCGGTTTCCTTTTAAGGTTCGGAGATCAAATCAGGAGGTTTAGAGATGTCTCGGTTTCGTTTTCGACGGCTGGAGCGCCATAAGATCGGCGGAAAAGGCGACATGATGGAACTGGCCATTCCGGCCCCTCAAAGTCTGACTGGGAAGATCCATCGTTGCTGCCCAATTCCCGACTGTGTTCCAAACCTTTTCCAGCTTGGGAATGCGCCGTCCGGGCAGGAGATTTCTAAGGAGCACGCTCATCTTACCCGTCGTGCCCCTAACACACAAGTGACAACCTGCCCCTACTGCGGTCATGACGGGCCAGATGATGAGTTCGTATTCCCAGGTGATATTGAAGCCGCCCGGGATTGTATTCAGCGGGCCGTCGAGGAAGACGCTGCGGACATTCTCGAGCAGATGGCGCGCGATTTCAATCGCGAAAGGCGGCAGGACCTCCTTCCGATCAACATAGGTGTGGAGCGCCCACGGCGATCTCGGCCCTTTACTGGGCGTGAAGACCTGCTTCGCGACCTCACCTGCGACATCTGCTCTCGGTCGTATGGAGTTTATGCGATCGGTTTGTTCTGCCCTGATTGCGGAGCGCGTAACCTCCATGTACACTTCCGGCGAGAGGCCGGGCTTGTTAGCCAGCAGCTGGAGCTAGCAAAGAAGGTGGAGCATGATGTTGGCAAAGAGCTTGCCTACCGGTTACTTGGAAATGCTCATGAAGACGTGCTAACGGCGTTCGAAACTTATCTCAAGACAATCTACCGCTTTCTGGTGAAGCGGCGTCTGCCGGAGCAGGCAAAGGAGCTTGGTGCCAAGAGGAGGATCGGCAATAGCTTCCAGAATATTGAGCGCGGACATAACTTGTTTGCCAAAATTAACATTGATCCCTATAAACACCTAGGCGATGCTGACCTAAACTTTCTCCGACTGAACATCGAGAAGCGACACGTAGTTGGCCACAATCTGAGTATGGCAGATGAGGCGTATACACAGGCTGCCAAAACTGAACAGCCCGGTCAGACGGTGCGCCTAATGGCGGACGAAATTTCGCGTTTCGCCAATATCTGCAATTCTGTTGTTGTCCAGCTCGAAGAGAATAGCGCCGAGTTTCTTCCCCCTGCAACTGGGGGTAATACCGGGGGTAATACCGGGACAGCTTGAATGATAGAGGGGCTGGGGGAGCAGAAGAGAAAGAAACCATGAAGAGCGCGTGCACGGGGGTGCGACGGGCACTACTCATTTCATAGAAAAACTAGAAACGCTCCTGGGCCGTTGTGTGAAGCGTCAGAAACCGAGACGGAAAAAGAGAAATGCATAATCCGTCCCAATATTACATTTACCTACTACACCATCACACTTGAAATGATGAGTTGCTGACGACGTAGCGCCGCCGTCCCGGTCCGCCGTGGCGGATCGTGAAGGCGTCTCGCCTTCACATGCGGAGGGCAGGATGCCCGCCACAGGCGGATAAACCCTCCAGACAGTTCGCCGTGGCGAACGCTACCCATCAAAATCACAGGCCCAGGATGGTCACTTTTGCCTTGCAGCGCTTACACATGCCTTGCGTAAACCCCGATGTGTCTACTTTGCCGTCCTGGCGTCGGATCAGCACAGTCCCACACGACGGGCAATGTGTCGCATTCGCGTCTTTCTCCGTTGTGTTACTGAGGTAGACAAATGGCAGCCGCGCCTTGACCACGGCGCGTATCTTGAAGAGGTCGGCGATTGACGTTTCTTTGTCCTTCATCTGAAAATGCGGCTGGTACTGGAGCAGGTGCACTGGAATCTCCGGCGATAGTCCCAGAATCCACTTGATCATCTCCTTGAGCTCCGCTTCCTGCGCCTCGTCGTCGGGAAATACCAGACAGCTCAACTCAAGGTGACAATGCTGGATAATCGCGACAATATTATTCAGAATCTCGGCCATCCGCCCACCGCAGGCTACCTGGTAGTATTCGCGATTCCATCGCTTGATCCCTACTACTACAGCGTCAGTCAATGGCAAGAGTTCGTGCAGCGCATCGCTTGAAATGAGGGCATTCGTCGCCATTACATTCAGCAGACCCGCGTCGCGTGCCAGCCGTGCAACATCAATCATGTATTCATACCACACCGTTGGCTCGTTAAACGTATAAGCCAGGCCAGCAACGCCCAGCAGACGGGCACACGTGATGATCTGATCCGGTGCATAGTAGCATGTCCCTGCAGCGGTTTGCGAAATCCGCCACGTGTTACAAAACGGGCACTTCATATTGCACCCGATCGAGCCGACGAATAGAAATGGCGCGCCTGGATGAAAATGGTACAGGGGAAGGTGCTCGATTGGACAAACCGCTAACAGACTGACGCGGCCGTAGTTCTCCGAGAAAAGATCGCCATGGCGGTTGAAGCGCACGCCGCACATCCCTGGCCGCGAGGGGCCAATGTTACAGTTAACCGGACACAGAGTGCATTGTACCGTGTCGTAGCCGATATCTATGTAATGTTCCTGAATCTTTTTCATACCTTGGTCTCATCGGAAGATTCGAAGAAAGCCTACGGCTAGTTAATCAGTCTACATTTATTAGGCAGCCACTCTGTGTCAACCCGATTTTCTGCCCAGGCAACAAGGGCAATAGATTACACGCGCCCCGTTGTGATGTTCAGCAGCCAGATTGCAAGAATCGCATATGCTAGTCCCACCCAGCCACGTCGGCCCAGCCGCTCGTTCCAAACAACAACAGAGATTATGGATGTCAAAACCAGATTTACGAAACTGCGTACGGGAAAGGCAATCAGGGCTGGCAGCTGCGATAAGGCAATTACCAGCGCCGCATACCCACAGGCATTCATCGTTCCCATGAATGCACCGTACAGCATTGCCCCACGCCGTGGCACCACACGTCGGTAAGCCTGATACAGCATTGCCAAGAACGCGCACGAGACGTAGAGGCTCAGCAGGTAGGTCATCAGGTAGCTGTCGAGCTGCCATTCGTGCAGCGCCTTCGCCGTGGTTACTCCAATTCCCGAACATATGAACGAGACGATCAGGTAGACGAGCCCTTTTGGATGCGCTATCACCTGGCTCAGTCCCTGTACTTGTACAAAGCTGAGCAGCGCCGCGACCGCGAATGCCAATCCGGCCAGTTGCCAGACGTTGGGCACTTCGTGCCAGAACGCCACAGAGGCCAGCACGGGAATCATCACCGACAGATTGATTATCGCCCACGACACTGAGAGATAGCCATGGCGAACCACGTAAAAGAACATGCCAATGGCCAGGAACATGCTGGTACCACCGCATACGCCAAGGCCTATTGCCCGCAGATTCAGTGGTGCCGGTTTCAGGGCGAGCGTTGCTGCCGACACGAACACGAGAGCGGTCACATACTGCACTGTCGCTACGGTCAGCGCGTCGTAGCCCTTGCGCGCTGTCATCTTGTAGACCAGCGAGAACAAGGTGAGACATATAATCGAGATTGTCAGTGCGAGCACGCCTCTCAGCCTCCGCCCGGCTTACTACAGCAAAGTATATACTTTCTCGCCATGATGCTTTCCACTTCAAGATTCACTCTGATGTGTTCTGTTTTTGCCCAAAAGCAACCACTTATGCGCCTTTGCGTGAGACAAAATTTGTCTTCGGGATGTAGGGGCGTTTAATTAAACGCCCCATGCGCCACCCTTAGCCTGTGGCGCATTCTATCACCGGATGTTTGGACGCAATCTGCTAATGTCATCAAACCGAGTAAATCGAAAATTGCAATGTAAAACTGAGATATCTTTTAGAGCACATATAAAAAGAAATATCAAACCACGAGGGCACGACGTGCAAATTCATAATGTGGTGGCAGGTTTCAAACCCGCCACTACGATCTTCTTGTCGTTGCAATAGAACGTCATCGGGCAACCAGATCTCCCCAGGCCGATTTTTGCTGGACACTATCTGCAAAAAAAGGCTATTAGACATCCCAAGATTCCCATCCCTGCAAAGGAGAGGCAATGCAATTCACGCACGGCCGCTTTGCCCATAATGTCATTGCCTCTTTTCTATCAAAAGTCGTCGTCAAGATAATAGGCTTCGCGGTCTCCATTCTCCTGATTAACTTCCTCGGCAAAACCCTTTTCGGCACCTATGCCATCATCGTAACTCTGCTGATGATATGGATGATCTTCATGGACTTTGGCTGGGGCAATATGATTATCCGTGAGGTCAGCAGGGATAAGGCGCTGACGCGGGCCTACTTCGCCAACTTTCTTGCATTCCAGGCGCTCGTGGGAATCTTCTTTATAGCGCTCCTGCTTGGTGTTGGACGTGCCCTACACTATTCACCTGAAATCCAGCGGCTTATTCTCATTGCCTGCCTTGGCCTTTACTGCTACGGGCTCTCCAAAGTTCCAAATGCTTTCCTGGTGGCTTATGAGGCCGTTGATCTGGTTTCGCTCATTGTTCTGGTGAGCAACCTCATCAACTCCGCGCTGATCGTTCTTGGCATCCTATTGGCAAAACCGCTGGCCTTCTTCATCTGGGTTAACAATGTCTACCTTATTGCCCAGTGCATCCTCTTTCTTTATTTTCACCATCGGCGCGTCTGTCCGCTCGCACTCGAACTGGACTTCACTCTCTGGCGAAAACTCTTTGCCTTAGGTCTACCATTCACGCTTCTCGTTGGTGCGTCGGTGCTCTATACAAAAATTGATGTAGTGATGCTGTCGAAAATGAAGGATGCTGCTGCGTGCGGCATTTATGCCAGCGCGGCAAAGTTCGTGTATCCTCTCACGCTTTTCTCCGAAGCTGTGCTCATCTCTCTGTTCCCCCTGCTTTCACGCAAGCGCGCCGAAGACCCTGCGGCCTTTGCCTACTCAATTGAGAAAACAATCAAGTACCTTGCTGCGTTCAGCATTCCCACTGCACTTGGCATCACGCTACTCGCCCCGCGAATCATCGCGCTCCTGCTCAAGCCCGAGTTCGCTCCCGCCACTCTCACATTGCAACTGCTCATCTGGTATCTTCCGATCGTCTATTTCTATGGCGTAATCTCCCATGCCCTGATTGTGGCAGAGCGCGTTGTCTTCCTCACCGTCGTCAACTGCATTGCGATTGCGGTCAATGTCGCGCTGAATCTCCTGCTCATTCCCAAATACAGCTTCAATGGAGCCGCAGTCTCAACACTCCTCTCCGAAGCGTTTGTTGTCCTCTGTTTTATCATATACAAACGCCAGCTGGGAGAGGTTAGAATCCCCGTCTTCGCACTGGGCGCGGTACTCATTGCGGGAGCTTGTATGGCAGGATGTCTTGCGATCCTTCAATCAATTAGCTGGAACATTGGGCCGCTTGTCGAGCTAGTAGGACTTATTGTGATCGGTCTCGGCGTCTTCCTCGGAGTCCTGGTCTTGCTGCGATTTGTTCAGCCAGACGAAAGAAACTTTTTCGCTACCATCCTGAAACGATAACCGCTCTATTTTCTACCCACATTATAGTGAAAATTTAACCGCAGGGGAATGGCCTGCAGCCTGTCTGTGGCTACGATTTGGCGGGAAAAAGAAATACCTATATCAATATATTGTAGATTCTATTACGCGCACTTCTACATATAGATAAGACCCAGTCCGTGACGGCCTGCTCCTCATGGTTGCTATTATGGTGAACAATTGCCAGGAACTCCACTCCTGACCTGAGGTTGCAGCTGAACAGCGGCTGAACAGATATGCGAAAAATGAATATGAAAGAATTATCTGATATACTTGATTTTTTTCTTGACAGGCCGAATATGTTGTATGTATGTATCGTTACAGTTCCATATATATACCTAAACTGGGGGTGATGACGATGGCGAAGAAGAAGGCGAAGAAGAAAAAAGCTGCCAAGAAAGGTGCCAAGAAGAAGAAAAAGAAATAGCCTTATAGCCTGACTACAACTAAAGCAAACGGCTAAGTTTTTAAGAAAGGCGGGCCGCAGCTTCATTGCTATCTCCTCCATCCGACGGACATAGGGTATTCCTGGGCGCACGCATGGAAAAATCCCTTTCTTCCTGCTCCTGATCCTTCAACACCCCCCTTTGAGTGTCCCCTCTTAGGGGTTTGGATAGCATGAACACTGCGCCCGCCTTTTCTTATGCCATTTTTCAAGTATCATTTCCTCCCCTTTTGTTCTACATAGTCTCGTATCGAACTCTCCTTTTGTCTACACGGGCAGGTTGAAAATGCGCCTGTGGCGTGATGCCCGTGCCACCCCCTTATGTAAGATACCGAGATATCTAAGTCCCGGAGATGTTCAAAACATCTATTTTGTTACGGGTTCTTAGTGTGCTCTTAGACCATAAGAGATAATTTTCTGTGTAATATCTTTCTGAGAAGATTTATTGCGAGTGCGCTGTTACATGAACGCCTTTGAGCGAATCTAGCAGCTGCTTCTAGCAGGCAAAGCACTGCATTAGACCGCTTTCTTAACTAATCCTTCGCACTGTCTTGTAAAACAATACTTGAAATTGAGCGACGAATACAGCCATACTCCTCATCAAGGAGGGAAAACTATCACGAGAATAAGAGACCGGAGATGGGGAGCCTTTTTCTCCGAAGCAGAAGAGATAGCTGAAACAAATACAACCGTATTTCGCAGGAGAATAGAGCGGCGCAGAATAATAATTTTAAAAACATGAGGTAACGCTATGATAATTTACAATCATCGCCCTAAAATCTTTCAATCCATGATAGTAGTAATATACATATCAATTCCCATTCTGTTCTTCCCCATCTCCTGCTCGCTTATAGTGCCATTGCGGGTCAGCCTGCCTGATCGCTCTATTCGCATTCAAGCGGAAGACTACGATGTGGGAGGTGAAGGAGTTGCTTATCACGATACGACGCCTGGCAACAGCGGTAAAGAGTATCTTGAAGATGACGTGGATATCGAACCCTGCAAGGAAGGGGGCTACAACATTGGCTGGATCATTAGCGGGGAATGGCTCCGGTTCTCCAATATACACGGACACGGAAGAGATTATTATGTCAGCGTCCGCGTCGCCTCGGAAAATCGCGAAGGTGCGTTTCGCATCGAAGTTAATGGTGTGGACGCTACGGGACTGGTGACTTTTCCTGCAACAGGGGGATTTCAAGATTGGACCACGGTTGACGCATGTGTCGTAACACTCACATCGGGTTCTAACACAATCCGGCTTATTTGCGAAGCTGACTCGTGGAATATCGATTGGATTGCATTCAACACGAGCAAAAAGGCGGCTCGCGCTCTACACAAATCTCCGAAGAAGCAAGAAGAAAATCCCCTTATGCTCGTCACTCTTGCCGAAGCGGCTTTCAAACAGGCGCAGGCACTCCTCGGAGAGGAAAACCTGAAAAGGGTAGACACTGCCGTGCCAGAGGGCAAACTGGTTAGGGCGCTCACCCGCAAGGTTCACGTTGATGAGCTGAAAGAAAATGCAATAGCTTTTGATGAAGCCACTACGACCGTCCCTTACAAATATCAGCTCGACGGTTTTCTCGATCGCATGGATAAACCTCTACCGGTGGACGACGACGGCCGTATCGTTGTCAACGACGGCTATCACGATAATTTCATGGTGGAGGATCTGCTCAAGGCATTCGCCGAGCGCTACCCCACGATCACGAGTCTGCACAAAATCGGCGCAACATGGCAAGGGCGCGATATTTGGGCCCTGAAAATTTCCGACAATGCTGATATAGAGGAAGACGAGCCGGCTTACCTGTTTGTTGCCGCACACCACGCCAGCGAGCTGCTTAGTACGGAATTTGTCCTCGATATCATCGAATACCTGACAGTAAATTACGATAAGGATGAAAAGGTACGCACATGGGTGGACAGTTACGAAATCTGGTGTGTGCCGCTGGTCAATCCGGATGGCTGCTTCCGGTTTTTTCATGTCACCGGCTCAGGGAGAAAGAACGGACGCGACACCAACCTTAACGGTAAAATCGACATTACTGATGGCGTGGATTTAAACCGCAACTATCCCTTCCGCTGGCACACTCTGGGGGAGAGATCCTCCAAGAGCAATCCTAAGCATTACTGGTACCGTGGCCCTGAATCTGCCTCGGAACCCGAAACCCGCGCTATGATGCGCCTGGCTGAAGAGCAACGCTTCGTCATGCTCATCTCATTCCACACCTCTGCAACGAAAATACTTGTCCCTTATACCATTGACAATGTCAAAAATCCAGAGCCGAGCGTGGCATGGATGATAGGAGAAAAAATCGCCGCCTTGTCCGATTCCTACCGTGAAGATAGGAAGTATAAGGCCGTACGAAATCTTTACTCGGTGGACGGAACCGACCAGGACTGGCATTACTGGAAATACGGCACCCTCGCGTACATCTGGGAAGGGCCGCGCCACAATCCTCCTTTTGAACGGGATCGAGATAAAATTGTCGAAGGCGCTCGCCCGGGCTGGGGTTATATGCTCGACCGGCTTTGCGAAGGTCCAACTCTTTCCGGAAACGTCATGGACGCCGAAAGTGGCGCCCCTCTTGAGGCTATTATTACACTGGAAGAAATCAAGACGTTTGAAGAGGAAATCCACACAACCCATCCCGCCACGGGCCGCTTTGACCATATTCTACCCGCAAGAGGTACTTATCATATCAATTTCAGAAAGGAAGGGTACCTACCCAGGTCTGTCGAGGTAGAGGTTGGCCGGGAGTGGAAAACTATCACCGTATATCTGGTTCCTGAATGAACACGCCAAAGCACTCAAGAGAAACTTGTAAAAGGAAAGGCAGGGGATATTTGAAATTCGCACAGACGTGACCAATCCTGCGCTGGTTCCGGAGATGCGCATGCGGTACAACATCGGCAATCTGCAAGCCTCGCACATGTTCGGCATCGCAAGCGCGGGTGATGGAGCAAATTCTCCCAGCATCACGAATACGACATACGACCGGCTCTACTTCCTGCCTCCAGCGAACTGCGTCGGCAAAGGCTTGATTGTTTCATTCGACATAACTCAATTTCAATCCCGGCGATGCACCAACCGCGAGCCTGATCCTCGACCGCGCAATAATCGAAACTCTCTCACCTCCAGCCTCACCCTGATCCGCCTCCGCCTTAGCTTCGGCGGACAAGTTTTCCCGGTAGGGGATACGCCGTGGCGTGCCCCTGCTGGTTTTCCTCTGGCAATAAGAGTCACGAAGGCGAAAGTCCCCTCCCGCAAATTTTTGCTTCTTTGCGCTACCGCCAACCTTTCATAGCAAGAAAAAGCTTGATTATTTTTTGAATGGGTGGGAGAAAAATAGTTAATAGTAAGTCCTGATGAATCAAGCTATTTTGAGGGGGATTAAAATGCAGAAGCTTCGTTCTGAGACCCGATTGGTAATATGCAAACCGGCTTCGCTCCAAATACCAATTCTTCTAGCATGCATTCTCTTCCTTAACTTCTCTCTGGTATGTCCTGCAGCGATAATTAGAGTTCCCGAAAACAATTCAACAATCCAGTCAGCAATCGATGCTGCATTCGATGGCGATGAAATTATCGTCTCCCCCGGCACCTACTACGAAAACATAAACTTCAACGGCAAAAACATCATCCTGCGCTCTACTGATCCCACCAGCCCAACCGTCGTCGCCAGCACCATCATTGATGGACAGAAGACAAGCTGCGTAGTGCGGTTCAAAGGAACGGAATCCCCTTCCTGCGTTCTCTCGGGCTTCACTATAACCAACGGCATGGCTCCTAGCGGTGGGGGTATCAAGGGGAACGGCACACTGGCTACCATTGAGAACAACAATATAACTACCAATACTGCCGATGGTTCGTATCCTGATGGCTATGGCGGCGGGCTCTACCACTGCAATGGTACTATTCAGAACAATACCATCTCGGGTAATTCGGCTGGTCACGGCGGCGGGCTCTCCGATTGCAATGGCATCATCCAGAACAATACTATTTCAGGTAATTCAGCTTATGGTGGTGGCGGACTCTCCGATTGCAATGGCATCATCCAGAAAAATACTATTTCAGGTAATTCAGCTACTAGCGGTGCCGGGCTACTCGATTGCGATGGCACCATCCATAATAATACTATTGCTGGCAATTCTGGTAATGATGGCGGCGGGCTATTCTGGTGCGACGGTATCATCCAGAGCAATACCATTACTGGCAACTCGGCTAAGTATGCTGGCAGCGGGTTCTCTGGATGCGGGGGATTTATTATTAATTGCATCATCTGGGGAAACTCCACCGACCCCTGGGGTAGCACTTTTTATGAGTCTACCACTCCCTTTTATAGCTGCATTCAAGATTGGACCGGCGGAGGCAGAGGCAATATCTCAGCTGACCCCAGATTTGTTGACCCGGCTAATGGAGATTATCACCTCCAGCCTGGTTCTCCCTGTATTGATGCAGGGAGTACCTATTATCTCCTGAAGGACTATATTATTGATGTGGATGGAGAATGCCGATTAGCAGGCAGCTCAGTGGATATGGGAAGTGATGAATATGGTAGTTCCATAGACAGTGATGGTGACCTAATGGCAGATAATGATGAGGCAACTCAAGGTAGCAATCCCGATAACCCGGATTCTGATGGTGATGGTTTAAGAGATGGTGCAGAAGTACTTCGCGGAACAAATCCCACCCAGTATAATATACCATCTGGAATTTCTATTCCTGCTGACTATACCCGCATTCAGCAGGGGCTATTCCTAGCTTTTCCCGGCGAAGTAATTACTGTATCGCCCGGCACTTATTATGAAAATCTTAATTTTCTGGGGAAGAACTTAATCCTGCAGAGTACTAACCCCTTTAATGCAAACATTGTTAACAACACCATAATTGATGGCGATCGGTTATTTTCCGTTATTTTCTTTAACGGAACGGAAGACTCAACATGCGCGGTTCGAGGTTTTACCATTCGCGATGGATCAGCATACATTGCTGGCGGAATACGTGGCAATGGTACATTAGCCAAAATTAAGAACAACAAAATCTTGGACAACTCGGCAGATCATGGCGGCGGGCTTTACGATTGTGACGGCACCATCCAGAATAATACCATCTATGGAAACTCGGCTATTGGAGTTATTAAGCGCAGTGGCGGCGGGCTTTACGATTGTGATGGTATCATCCAAAACAATATCATCTCGGGCAACTCGACGCATTATGGGGGCGGACTATCTGATTGTGATGGTATCATCCAGAACAACATTGTCTCGAATAATTCCGTTACGGGTGAGGGTGGCGGGTTATATAATTGCGACGGCTTGATCCAAAACACTGTCATCTACGGCAACGGTTACCACACACTCTCTAAGTGCGCGGGCCCTATTGTCAACTGCATTATCTGGGGAAACTCCGGCACTGCCAGCTGGCAGCTGTATCACTCTAGCACACCAATTTATAGCTGCATTGAAGGCTGGACAGAGGCGGGAAGGGGGAATATCTCGACGGACCCTAAATTCGTTGCCCCGGTCAATGGAGATTTTCACCTACTGCCTGATTCCCCCTGTATAGATGCGGGTAATACACATTATCTCTCCGGAGAATATATTGCTGATATAGATGGTGAATGCCGATTAGCAGGTAGTTCAGTGGATATGGGTTGCGACGAGTATGGTAGTTCAATAGATACTGATGGCGATTTATTAGCAGACATGGACGAAGATACATCAGGAACCAATCGCAATGTTTCGGACACTGATGGGGATGGTTTGAAAGATGGTTTAGAAGTGCTTCGCGGCACCAGCCCAACCGTCTATGATACTCCTTCTGGAAATTACATCCCTGCTCAATATCCGTCCATCCAGCAAGGTATATTCCTGGCTTTTCCCTCGGAAGTAATCACCGTATCACCTGGCATTTATAAAGAAAGTGTCCTTTTCTTGGGGAAGAATTTAGTGCTGCAAAGTACTAATCCCCTTGATGATAGTATTGTCAGCTCTACTATAGTTGATGGGGAGGAATTATTTTTTGTTATATCGTTTACAGGCATGGAAAATGATACATACATTATTAAAGGCCTAACCCTTCGCAATGGATATGCAATTAAGGGCGGTGCAATATGTGGCAATGGAACACGGGCGACAATCGCTAACAACAAAATCTTGGACAATGAGGCTCAATACTTTGGCGGCGGACTGTTCAAATGTGAAGGTGTCATCAATGATAATATCATATCGAACAATACCGTGCGTCAAGTTTTCGGTAGCGGTGGTGGGCTTTACGAATGTGACGGCCCCATACATTACAATACTATTTCGAAAAACTCGGCCGAATATGGTGGTGGCCTATACCGATGCGACGGTATCATCCAGCACAACACCATTTCGTCCAACAGAGGCGGTGGCCTATACCAATGCAGCGGTCCCATATTAAACAATATCATCTCTGGGAACTCTGGCAGCGGGCTGTACCAATGCGAAGGACTAATCCAGAACAACAGCATCTTGCACAACTCGGCCAGAGGTGGCGGTGGACTCTACGGGTGCAACGGCACTATCCAGAACAACATTATCTCGGACAACTCGGGTAGATATTCTGGTGGCGGGTTACTCGTCTGCGACGGAACAATTCAAAATAATACTATTGCTAGCAACACGGCATCTTGGGGCGGCGGACTAGGCTCTTGCCAAGGGACCATTCAGAACAATCTCATCTATGGTAATTCAGTACGAGGTGGAGAATACTATCTTAGTGGTGTATCCTATCGCCATGGTATTATGCAGACTGATATTGAGTCTTTGCTGCCACCACCTCCTCCTATAGTGGCGAAAGGTGGAGGGCTATATAAGTGTAACGGCATCATTCAGAACAATATTATTTCTAGTAACTTAGCGCTTATAGACTATGATAGTGGTGGTGGACTCTCGTATTGCGACGGTATTATCCAGAACAATATTGTCTCAATGAACTCAGCCTCTTGGCATGGTGGAGGATTATATGAATGCTATGGTACCATCTTGAACAACACAATCTACGGCAACTCCGCTCTTGCTAATGGCGGTGGGCTATACAATTGCGACGCCATCATCAAAAACTGTATTATCTGGCAAAATAACGCCCCTTCAGGCCCGCAGCTTCATGATAATTGCTCCACACCTTCCTATTCGTGCATCCAGGATTGGACAGGTGGTGGAATCGGGGATATCTCCGACAATCCAGAATTAGTTGATCCGGCAAATGGTGATTTCCATCTGAAGACAACCTCTCCTTGCATTGATGCAGGTGCCTATATTGCTGATTTGCCTGAAGACTTTGAAGGCAACCCGAGACCATGGGATGGGACAAGCGAGCCTCGCGGAGACGGTTCAGATTTCGACATCGGAGCAGATGAGTACATTGGTCCCATCAGCTTCGACTTCTCCATGTCACGGGAAGAATGGAAAAGCGGCTCGGCGATTGTCTTCTCTGAGCCGCAGTTCATATTTGAGCCGGGAAGGCTGAAATTGGTTTCGCAGAACAACACCAACACTTTCGGCTTCTGGAATAGTCCGGAAAATGCAATTCCTGTGACTAAAGGGTATTTGTATCGTGCGCGATTTATCGTTTCGACTGATGTGGCACTGCCAGAACTTGTTCCGCAAATCCGTCTGCGCGTGAATTCCAGCAACTTTCAACAAGCAGACTGTCTTATAATTGACAGCAATGGCGATGGTGGCGCATCTCCGACACCTGAGGGCACAAGCTACGATCTCTACTTTGTGCCGCCAGCAAATGAGCAATTCTGTATGCTCGCGTTTGACTTAGTCAACTTCACCAGCAACGATGCGCCAGACGCGGAACTCGCGCTCGATAGTGTGCTGATTGACCGCTTCAGACTGGATACATTGGATGAGTCTACGACAATTACCTGGGCTTATGATTTTGAGACGAGTCAAGAGTTCTGGTCTACCGGCGACGGAACCCCTGAGTTCACTGATCCTGAGTTTTTCTGGGCTGATGGAGCGTTGCATCTGCGGTCAACGACAAATACCAACACGTTCGGCTACTGGGGGAGCGATCCAACAGATATTACGATTGAGGAGAATCGTCTATATCGTGGGACGTTTGAGGTGCGAACAGACGAAACCGACCGAAGTCGTGTGCCCCAGATGCGTCTACGATTCAACACTGCCAATATGCAAGCTGCGCGCTCTTTCGAAATCGCCAGCGCAGGAGATGGCGCAAATTCCCCCGGCATCACAAACACCACATACGACCGGCTCTACTTCTTGCCTCCAGCAAACTGTGTTGGCAGAGGCTTGATTGTTTCCTTCGACATACTCAACTTCAATCCCGGCGACGCACCAACCGCAAGCCTGATCCTCGACCGCGCAATAATCGAGACTCTATCGCCTCCAGCATTACCTTGATCCGCCTTCGGCGGACAAGTTTTGCATGTAGGGGCACATACAACGTTTGGATTTAACTCTGACAAATCGGGGCTTCACCGCGAATTATTCATCACTCACTCAAGAACCATTAGCATTGCCATGAAACTGCCCATCACGCCAGAGCAAGAGGCTTTGACTGCTTACAGTTTGCTTCCAAGGCCATTTTTAGCATGATTGACGCATGAAGGCATTAAATTTAACTAGATTCTTATTGACTTGATACAGGAAAAAACTCAAATATTTGGCAAATCGTAAGAAGGGGGTGTAAGTCAATGGGCACGAAAAGGATTACGCGGTTATACGCAGGCGCTGTTTGCATAATACTATTCATTACGCTGTTGTTTTGCTCGTCTGGTCTGGCACAAGATAGCTGGAATGTAGAGCTTGTTAAGCAAATTGGCGGCCTTTGCGGTGCAGTATTTGTCAAAGGGAATTACTCATACATTGGTGAAGGGCGAGGTCTCCGCATTCTTGACACAAGCAATCCTTCAAACCCGCAGCCTCTCGGCAAAGTTTTGCTTCCTGAAATCGTGCTGGGCGTCTCTGTTTGGGAAGATTATGCCTACGTGGCAGATGGCGATGCAGGCCTTCGCCTTTTGAGGTAGGATATTATGGTAACCTGGGCTCGGCCGAGGACGTCTTTGTTTCGGGAAATTATGCTTACGTGGCATCCAGTGCAGGCATGAGCATTATTAACATCAGCAATCCATCTTCGCCTTTTGAAGAGGGATATTATGATACCCCCGGGGCCAGACGCCTCTTCGTTTCGGGAAGTTATGCATACGTGGCAATATACGGTGCAGGCCTGCGCATTATTAACATCAGCAATCCATCTTCGCCTTTTGAGGTGGGATATTATGATTCCCCGGATTCCGCACGCTGGGCCACTGACGTCTTTGTTTCGGGGAATTATGCATACGTGACAGCTTTTTCGCTGCACATTATTGACATCACCAATCCATCTTCGCCCTACAAGGCTGGAGGTTATAATACCCGGGGCGTGGCCTATAAGGTCTTTGTTTCGGGAGATTATGCATACGTGGGAGATGCGGATGGAGGCCTGCCCATTATAAACGTCAGCAATCCATCTTCGCCCTACGAAGCTGGATATTATTATTTCCCGCGCTGGGCCTATAGCGTCTTTGTTTCGGGAAGTTATGCATACGTGGCAAATGGGGATGCAGGCCTGCACATTATAAACGTCAGCAATCTTTCTTTGCCTTTTGAAGAGGGATATTATGATACCTCGGGCTGGGCCAAGGACGTCTTTGTTTCGGGAAGTTATGCATACGTGGCAGATTCGGATTCAGGCTTGCGCATTATTAACATCAGCAATGCATCTTCGCCTTTTGAAGAGGGATATTATGATACCCCGGGCGCGGCCTCTAGCGTCTTTGTTTCGGGAAGTTATGCATACGTGGCAGATGGGGATTCAGGCTTGCGCATTATTAACATCAGCAATGCATCTTCGCCTTTTGAAGAGGGATATTATGATACCCCGGGCGCGGCCTCTAGCGTCTTTGTTTCGGGAAGTTATGCATACGTGGCAGATGGGGATGCAGGCCTGCGCATTATTAACATCACCAATCCATCTTCGCCCTACGAAGCTGGATATCATGATACCCACAAAAGCGCCTCTAGCGTTTTTGTTTCGGGAGATTATGCATATGTGGGACTATACTATTGGGATCAGTTACACTACTGGTGGTCCCTTGCCATAATTAACATCAGCAATCCTTCTTTGCCTTTTGCGGTAGGACAGTATTACCTCCCGGGCCGTCCCTTTGGCGTCTTTGTTTCCGGAGATTATGCATACGTGGCAACTAACGCGGCCGGCCTCCGCATAATAAATATTAGCAATCCTTCTTCGCCTTTTGAAGAAGGATATTATGATACCCCGGGCTGGGCCAGAGGCGTCTTTGTTTCGGGAGAGTATGCATACGTGGCAGATTCGGATGCAGGCCTGCGCATTATTAACATCAGCAATCCATCTTCGCCTTTTGAGGTGCATTATTATGATACCCCAGGGTCGGCTTATGGCGTCTTTGTTTCAGAAAATTATGCATACGTGGCAGATTGGGGTGCAGGCTTGCGCATTATCAATACAGGCAATCCCCGTGGGCCCTTTGAAGAAGGATGTTATGACGTACCGAGCCTTGCCTTTGGCGTCTTTGTTTCGGGAGATTATGCATACGTGGCAGATGGGTCGATGGGCCTACGCATTATTAACATCAGCAATCCATATTCGCCTTTTCAGTCGGGATATTATGATACCCCATACTCGGCCTATGGCGTCTTTGTTTCGGGAAATTATGCATACGTGGCAGATAACAGAGCGGGCCTACGCATTATAAACATCACCAATCCTTCTTCGCCCTACGAAGCTGGAGGTTATAATACCCCAGGCTCAGCCTATGACGTATTTGTTTCGGGAGATTATGCGTACGTGGCAGATGGGTCGATGGGCCTACGCATTATTAACATCAGCAATCCATATTCGCCTTTTCAGGCGGGATATAATAATACCCCGGGCTCAGCCTATGACGTATTTGTTTCGGGAAATTATGCGTACGTGGCAGATGGGGATGCAGGCCTGCGCATTATTAACATCAGCAATCCATCTTCGCCTTGGGGGGGGGAAATATCCCGGGCTTAGCCTATGGCGTATTTGTTTCGGGAAATTATGCCTACGTGGCATCTGGGAGTGCAGGCCTGCGCATTATTGACATAAGCAATCCATATTCGCCTTTTGAGGTAGGATACTATGATAACCTGGGCTCCGCCGAGGACGTCTTTGTTTCGGGAAATTATGCTTACGTGGCATCCGGTGCAGGCCTGCGCATTATTAACATCAGCAATCCATCTTCGCCTTTTGAAGAGGGATATTATGATACCCCGGGCTGGGTCAGACGTGTCTTTGTTTCGGGGAATTACGCATACGTGGCACATGGTTATGACGGGCTATTGATTCTACGCTTCACGTCGTTCCCTATTGCCTACGACTTTGTGTCAAACCAGGACGGATGGAGAACCGGGGCCGCGCCTGCTGCGTTTACCCCTCCGAATTTTTCCTGGCAGCCCGACTACCTGAATATGACCTCATCAACGAATACGAATACGTTTGGCTACTGGCAGAGTCCACAGGATGCAATCCCTGCGGATGCGGACTATCTCTATCGCGCACGGTTCAATGTCTCGACCGATATAACGGATCAATCACTGGTTCCCCAGATACGCCTTCGCGCAAACTCGCTCAACCTGCAGCAGTATGACGTCCTCTCGATCGAAAGCGCGGGTGCCGGCGGTGCGTCTCCCACCACGTCGGGCACGGATTATGATCTTTACTTTGTGCCACCGGGAAATGATCCCGCCGCTATGCTTGCATTCGACCTTCTCAACTTTAATCCTGACGATGCGGCAACGGCAGAACTTTCGCTGGATACGGTTACGGTTGATCGCTTCGCTCTGGATTCGCTATCAACTCCGACCGTGGTTCAGGATTATACGTTCGAGCTGAGCCAGGGCGGCTGGACAACCGGAGGCGCACCGGTAGCGTTCAGTTCGCCGCAGTATATCTATTCTGGCGGTGCACTCGAGCTGCGGGCAATAACCAACACGAATACGTTTGGCTTCTGGGGCAACCATTCAGCGGATATAACGATTGAGGCGGACAAACTGTATCGAGGGACATTTGAAGTGCGCACAGACGTGACCAATCAGGCGCTGGTTCCAGAGATGCGCTTGCGGTACAACACCGGGAACCTCCAAGCCTCGCACACCTTCGGGATCTCAAGCGCGGGTGACGGAGCAAATTCCCCCGGTACCACAAACACGACGTACGACCGGCTCTACTTCTTGCCACCAGCGAACTGTGTTGGTGAGGACTTACTCGTTTCCTTTGACATACTCAACTTCAATCCCGGCGACGCCCCAACTGCCAGCCTGATACTCGACCGGGCAACCATCGAGACACTCTCAGCTCCAGCTTTGCCCTGATCCGCCTCCGCCTTAGCTTCGGCGGACAAGTTCTGCAAGTAGTATGTAGGGGCACGCTGCGGCGTGCCCTTACTTATCTTTCATATTGTCCGTATCCTAACTGCAGGAATCCAATGCTCCCATTTAAAGCTATTCTCAACCCCTAGTGCCCACGCTTCCCACCTCGAAAAATAGTTGCAATGCCTTCTTCCGTGGGCAATAGTTCCCATAAGTCTGACGACCCACCACGAGCGCACCTGAATATCTCGTGCCTGCTCGTTATATGAAAAGACAAGGAGCACATTCCAATGAACGTCATCAACAATCAGCAAGGCTGGATTGAAGTAATCTGCGGAAGCATGTTTAGCGGCAAGAGCGAGGAGCTCATTCGTCGCCTGCGCCGGGCAATGATTGCCAAACAGAAAGTCGCCATCTTCAAGCCCAGAATTGACACGCGCTTCGACCAAAATCTTATCACATCTCACTCGAATCTCAGCATCCCTTCTATTCCGATTGAAAAGAGTGCCGAGATTCTCGAACACATTGACGAACAGACACAGGTTGTCGGAATAGACGAAGTGCAGTTCTTTGACGAGGGAATTGTGTCGATCTGCCAGGGTCTTGCCGATCGTGGAGTGCGCGTGATCTGTGCGGGCCTGGATCAGGACTACAGTGGCAAGCCGTTCGAGCCAATTCCGCAGCTCCTTGCCATTGGCGAGTACATCACCAAAACTCTGGCCATCTGCATGGTATGCGGAAATCCGGCGAATCGCACCCAGCGTCTCGTGGAAAGCAAAGAGAGGGTCTTGATCGGCGCTGCTGATGCCTACGAAGCGCGCTGCCGCAAATGCCACAAGGTCTTCGACTGAGAGAGGCTAGCAAAATTTGCGCCTAACTGTGCCTAAGGCGCATTAACCACTACGACACAACGCTGACGATGGAAGGGCGACCCGCCGCGGCGGGTCGCCCCTACGTTCTGGGTTGCATCCAAATTGGTCCATCTTCTATAAGCCACGTATTGGCCTGAGGAGTTGCGTCACGTGCCTGCCAAAATCCCGGAACTCGTTGCACCTGCCGGAAGTCTCGAAAAGCTTCACTACGCCATCCAGTATGGCGCCGATGCGGTCTACTGCGGCCTCGAGGAACTGAATCTGCGTATTCGCTCTGAAAACCTCACGGTCAGCCAACTCCGTGAGGGTATCGCCTTCGCTCACTCGCGACATAAAAAGGTGTATCTCACTCTTAACGCCCTGCTCTGGAACACCGATCTCCACCGACTTGATGAGATGATCAACGAAGTGGTGGCTCTTCGGCCCGATGGTATCATCGTGGCTGATCCCGGGGCGATCATGCTCCTTCGCCAGCGCGCACCTTCCATTGCGCTTCACCTCTCAACGCAACTCAGCACCACCAACTGGCAGGCCGTCCGCTTCTGGCACGCACAGGGCATCCGTCGCATCATTATGGCGCGAGAAGTGCCGCTTAGCGACCTGCGCGCAATCCGCCAGCATACTGACTGTGAACTCGAAATCTTCGTCCACGGTGCCATGTGCATGGCCTACTCGGGCCGTTGCCTCCTCAGTACCTACCTGACTAACCGCAATGCAAATCAGGGCGATTGTGCGCAACCCTGCCGCTGGGAGTACGTCGTGCAGGAGGCCGCAAAGAATGGCGTGCCGATCCGCGCTATCGAGGATTCCCAGGGAACCACACTTCTCAGCGCAAAAGACCTCTGCCTGTTTGATCACCTCCCAGCCCTGATTGAGGCTGGTGTTGATGCTCTGAAAATCGAAGGCCGCATGAAATCTACCTATTATGTTGCAGTTGTCACGCGCTCCTATCGCAAAGCCCTTGATCTCTACCAGCAAGACCCTGCTGCGTACTCAACGCCTGAACTCTGGCGCAACGAGCTCTTCACGGTAAGCCATCGCGCATACACTTCGGGTTTTACCGTTCCCGACAAGTCGCCTCTGCAGTCCTATGCTACTGAGAGCTACGAGCGGTCCTATCAAGTCCACGCACAGGTGGCCTCGCGTGAGGATGTGCTCCACGTGCTAGATGTTAAAGCACAGCTTAAGTCGGGCGATCAGCTTGAAGCCATTACGCCTGATGAGAATCGCAAGGTTGAGATCAATGGTCTCTTCACGCTCGACGGCGAACCGCTTGAGCAGGCACACCCAGGGCAGCGTATTAAAGCAGCGCTCACGCCACCTCTTGCGCCCTATGCGCTGCTGCGCAAACCTGCGGTATAATAGCACTCGGCTGCCAGTCCAGTGTCTTTTCCTCGTACACACTGATTGCAAGCGAATCGGCCGAGCATAAGACGCACTCGCCTGGCGCTCCGGCGCTACGAATCGAGTCTCCTTGCTTTTTCCTGGCACCTTTTATTCCACTCTCACTACAAGAATACCCGGCTCTTTCACTTTTCGATTGACAGCAGATTTCGCGCCTTTGTAAACTCCAGCACAGGCTGGTTGAAAAGTTCTATCACCTACAGTTTTGCTGTTTCTATCGGAGGGGTCGTCGCTTTTTTATTTTCTGTGCCTCAGGTTAAGCCGCCTGTCCAATAGTCGAACTCCTCTGTTTGACGTGGGCCATGAAGAGAGAGGGTGAGGGAATTTTTCAAAATCCAACCAGCAGAAGGAAGGTGGATTAATGGCGATTGGTAAAGTAAAATTCTTCCGCGACAAGCTTGGCTGGGGTTTTATCGAAAATGATGACGGAAAGGATGTCTTCGTCTACTACAAAGACATTCAGGGGGATGGCCATCGAACTCTGGTCAAGGGTGAGACTGTACAGTTCGACGTTGTAGATGGTCCACGCGGCGAAAAGGCAATCAACGTTGTTCGACTGTAGAAGTCTTTTTCTTTTTTAGATGCTTATATAGTTTTTCCTTTTTATTTCTTCAAGCCCCGTCAGATTTACTACGTGAATTTGAATGGGGTTTTTTTTCATAAGCAATCCTATCCTCAGGCTCATCAGAGAACGCTAAAATCTCCCACCCTGACAGAGTTATACTGTTTTGCATATTAAATGTGCGTAATTCACAAGGAATAGGTATAATTTATGTTTCAATGTCCATGGGGCAGACACATAGGTCTGCCCCTACGAAAAAAATGGCGTATTATCCATTGTCCCAAATTATTCGTGGGTGTAAAACATTTTTCATCGTATTAATGATGTTCGCATAAGTAATGGTACACTTGAAGACCAAGCATTCGCACAAAAATAAGGCCTTCAGCGGCTTTGGCTGTTTCTTTATTTATGCGAAAAGCAATAATATCAAATTAGATGAATTTTTAATGATGCCGAATGGTGTTCATGCGGTTATTATTTTGATGGGCATTGTAGGGGCACGCTGCGGCGTGCCCCTACGATTTCTCTGTGCCTGCGTGGTATTCTTTCATTCAAAATAGGTCTCAGTGCAACATTTCATTGCGCCAAAAACGGCGCTATGATAAAAGGCCGTGCTATCATTGGGTGATTAGAGCTTCCCACATCGCTCGCGATACTACGTTCAGAAGAAATCAGGAGGCTTGCGATGGCAAAGACAAAGCCGTACGAAATGCATATTGTTTCGCACACGCACTGGGATCGCGAATGGCGGCTCCCGTTTCAGGCTTTTCGCATGAAGTTGGTGGATTGTCTGGATTACGTGCTTGAGTTGATGAAAAAAGACCCGGAATACAAATACTTCACCCTGGATGGACAGGCGTCGCTGATTGAGGATTACCTGGAGATTCGGCCTGAAAAGCATGAGGAGATTCGCAAGCTTGTCAAGGCCGGACGACTGCTGCTCGGCCCGTGGTACACACTGGTTGACGAATCACTGCTGCACGGCGAATCTATTGTCCGCAATCTGTTGCTAGGGCTTCGGATCGCACGCGAGCTCGGCGGGGTGATGAAGGTTGGATATGCTATTTCATCGTTCGGCCACATCGGGCAGCTGCCGCAGATTCTCCGCGGATTTGACATCGAAACGGCGATTTTCTCGCGTGGAATCAATCAGTGGCAGGTGAAATCGGAATTCCTCTGGGAGGCACCGGACGGCTCTGAGGTGCTGGCATTTCATCTGCCGGACGATTACACCAAGAGCAACTGGTTTTACGTTGTGTATCGGCCGGCGATCATCGGCATGCCAGCGGATTGCTGGCGCTACGAGTGGGGAACGCTGGGCCTGCCATTTCATGCGTGTGACGCTGAGTCGCTCAATCACTTCTACCGCTTGCTCAATCTGCAGCTCCGTTACAATCCGGACAAAGTAGAGGAGCGCGTGGAGCAGCTGAAGTGCGGGAGTGCGGCCAATGCAACGACGAACCAGCTGCTCTTTATGGACGGCGTGGATCACCTGAAGCCGAATCCGCTTCTGGGGCAAATCATTGCGGATATGCGACAGCGTCTTAAGGATGGTGACCGCCTGATCCACAGCACGCTGCCCCGCTACATGGCGAAAGTAAAGCGCAGTGCAAAACGCCTTCAGCGCATTCGTGGCGAAATGCGCAATACCACACGCGAAGGCGTCCATAATCCGCTCCTGGCATCGGTTCTCTCCGCACGCATGGATATCAAATTGAAGAATCAGCGCGTGCAAACGCTCCTACTCAAATGGGCCGAGCCAATGGCAAGCGTGGGCTGGCTGCTTGGGCGGCCTTATCCGCAGCGCTACCTCGAGATTGCCTGGCGTTTCCTGATGCAAAACCATGCTCACGACAGCATCTGCGGCTGCAGTATTGACACTGTGCACGATCACATGAACCACCGCTTCTCGCAGACGGAAATCATCGCTGAGGAGATCGTGCAGCGCACGTTCTGGGATCTGGTGCCGCAAATTGACAACAGCGGGTTGGCTGAGGATGAAATGGCGCTCACCGTGTTCAACTCGCTGCCTTTTGCACGCGCAGAAACGCTTACCCTGGGAATTGACTTTCCCGAAGAATGGAAAACTCGCAACGTCCGCATCACTGATCTTTCAGGACGCGATCTGCCAACGCAACTCGTGTCCATTGAAAAGCTCTGCCCGGAAATGCTCAACCCTCTTAATGCGCAGCTCAGCCCGCACGTGCATCGTCTGATGGTGCATTTCCATGCAGCTGACATTCCATCGCTCGGCTTCACCACCTTCATCGCCAAGCCCCTCCCACGCGAATACAAACGTCACCTCGGCAGCCTGGTAACAGGCGTTAATCAGATGGAGAACGATTTCCTGCGTGTGGCCATCGCGCCGGACGGCACGCTCTCGCTGACCGACAAGGCAACCGGCCGCACGTACGAGAATCTCCACATCTTTGAAGATGGCGGGGAGGTGGGTGATGCGTGGAAACACATCCCACCCATGTCGGACGAGATTATCACGAGCCGCGGCTGTCCGATGAAAATTGCTTTGATCGAGCATGGCCCTGTGCTCGCGCGCTTCCGTATTGACTATACGCTTAGCCTTCCGGAATGCGCAGTACCGCCAAAACCTAAAATGATCGTGGAAGAAGCCGAGCCGTTCCGGTCGCAACGCTCCCGTACACCTAAGGCGTATGACATCAGCACAACAGTGACGTTGGGCAAACACGCACGGGTAGTCAATTTCGCGACGCGGATAGACAATACAGTCAAAGACCACCGGCTGCGCGTGCTCTTTCCAAGCGGCATCGCGCAGGCGCGCGTCTCAGCCGCTGAAGGGCAGTTCGATGTGGTGGAGCGCCCGATTCGCTTACCCGATACAAGCGGATGGAAGGAGCAGGCTTACTCGACGCATCCGCAACTTGGGTTTGTAGATGTGAGCGACGGCAAAGTGGGATTGGCGATTCTCAACGAAGGTCTCCCGGAGTATGCGGTGCTGGATGATGCACAGCGCACCATTGCTCTAACGTTGCTCCGCTGTGTCGGGCGGTCAATCGGTGAGGATTACGAGCAGACGGGCGGCCAGTGTTTGGGTGTTCACGAGTTTCGCTACGCCTTATATCCGCATGCAGGCCGCTGGGACACGGCAGGTGTGTTCGAGCAGACGCTTGTCCATAATACCATGATAAAAGTGACGCAATCCAGGCGTCACAAACAAGGCCGCCTGCCGCAACGGCAGAGCTTTCTCGAAATTACACCATCCACTCTGGTGCTCAGCGCGTTGAAGCAAAGCGAATCGGGGCGCTCGCTCATCCTGCGTGTCTACAACCCTACGACACGCAAAATTTCAGGTACTCTGTACTTTCCATTCAAGCCGCTTAAGAAAGTCCGCATAACAAATCTGCTCGAGCGGCCGACACAACCACTCGCGCTCCGCAATCGCCATCGCGTGGCACTTACTGTTCCACCGAAACGCATCATGACGCTCGAGATCTCATTCTGATCCAGCGTCGGTATTATTATATTGCCTACTTGCGGGGAGAAGGGAGTGTTCGAAAATATCTTGACATTACGACTCGATCATCTGGAATTATCTATTGACATGGTGAGAGAAGCATATTAAGAAATAGATGTTTTAGTTGCCCGAAATGATGTGTGGTCACTGACATTTGAGGTGTCGGCCAGTGACCGTGTGGATTCTCCGACACAGTTTGGAGGGAAAGAGGCCACAGCGACGCTTGGTTCTCATTGCTCTGGAGCGAAGCCGGAGCGCAGAGCCTGACATTCGTCTGGTGGCAAATTCCTATGGGCGGCTGACGTTACACACACAGACTCTTTGTAAAAGGAATCAGGGCCGTTGGAAGCTTTGATTAAAGTGGTGGTCTTGGATTTCTACGAATGCAACAAGAGGCTCCTGAACGACATTGCGCAGGTTAAGAAGCTGCTCCTGCGTGCAGCGGAAGTCATGGGAGCCACCATCATTGATCACTCCTTCGCACGGTTTAATCCCAAAGGGGTAAGTGGGGTGATCGTTATAGCAGAATCGCACCTCGCGGTGCACACGTGGCCGGAATATGGCTACGTGGCTGTTACGTTTGAGACTTGTGGGAACAGAATCCGTCCCTGGAAAGCGTTGCCGTATTTGAAAACGCAGCTGGGTGCCAAGCGCGTGTCGCAGGTGGAAATGTCGCGCGGCTTATTTGATGTACCCAGAGGCAAATTACCCCACAAGCTCTCACATCGGTAGGCAGGCCAGCACGCACCCATCCGCCCGGGCGGGTGACCCGCAATCCCATAAGTCGTTGCAAGCACAATTCTGCAGCGTGTATCCCATGTCCGTTGAAAGAATTGTGCTTCTTTCTTTCTCTCAAGGAGTCTATGATGGCGCCGACATGGTACCGCGAGCTCCATAGCGATGGCGCTGGCATCCTGATCAAAGTCAAGAAACGCCTGTATCGCCGTAAAAGTCGGTACCAGACTATTGAAGTTTTCGACACTGAAGATTTCGGCAAGATGTTCGTGCTCGATAATACGATCATGCTGACCGAGCGCGACGAAGCTGCTTACCACGAAATGCTCACCCACGTGCCCCTCCTTTCCCATCCAAATCCCCGCAAGGTTCTCGTAATAGGTGGTGGAGATGGGGGTGCAGTTCGCGAAATTCTCAAACACCCTGGCGTTCAGAGCGTAGACGTAGTTGAGATAGACGAGCAGGTGCCGAATGTTGCCCGCCGTTTTTTCCCTAGCATCAGCGCAGGGCTCTCAAACCGTAAAGTTCGTTTAATCATCGAGGATGGGGTTGGCTACATCCGTCAGGTGAAAGCGACCTACGATATCGTAATAATTGACTCCACCGATCCCTCCGGGCCAAGCAAAGCCCTGTTCAACCTTGGCTTTTACCGCCATACCCGCAAGGCCATGGCGCCGCAAGGCGTTCTGACTGCTCAGGTGGGATCGCCCTTCTATACCCCCCGCCATGTCCGTGCTACATTTCAGAAACTACGCAGCGTCTATTCAATTGCACTGGCCTACATGGTACACCTCCCCACCTACTCTGACGGGAGCTACTGCCTGGCATTTTGCTCCGTGAAACAGAATCCGATTGCGGCATTTCGTTCTAACCGACTGAACCAATTCCAGCTCAAAACCCGATACTATAATCCAAACGTTCACCTGGGGGCATTCCTGCTGCCGGACTTTGTCTCGTGTCTTACCACAGCTCGCTTAAAAATCCGCAAAACTGGCAAACGCAGGCAGCGGGGTTCCTAGGATGGCAATACCGCAGCTCGCTGTTAGCTCCTGGCCAGCTCAAGAGTCATGAACCAGCTCCATACGCCTGCTTCGAATGGACCACAAGAGCCACCCCGGGGAGACTCACGCCTGTCCGGCCGCGGACAACAGAAGCTGCTCTTGTTGATCGTACTGGTGAACCTTATTGTCTATGGAAACACCCTGTTCAATAAGTTCACCTACGACGACAAATCGGTAATTCTCGAAAGCACGTTCATTACATCACTTCGGAATCTGCCAGGCCTTTTCACGCAAGACTACTTCGATAAGACGATTGAACTTTCCTACCGTCCCGTGGTGACGTTCACTTACTTCGTCGAGCATGCGCTGTGGCAAAAGCGTCCGGTGGGCTATCATGCCACGAATCTGGCTATTCATATTCTGAACGCTCTGCTAGTATATTGGCTTTTGACAGTTTTTTTTCGCGCGACGTTTGTGCCTTTGTTCGGGGCGCTTGTCTTTTCGCTGCATCCAGTTAATACCGAGGCGGTCAATGCGATTTCATTTCGCGAGGATCTGCTTGCCACCTGCTTTGTACTTCTCGCAGTGGTTCTCTACGTACAGACGTTCCGGGCACAACGGCGAAACGGGCTGCTCATGGCGCTTTCGCTCATCGCATCACTCCTGGCCATGCTCTCGAAAGAATCTGCCGCGCCCCTGCCGCTCCTGCTCCTCCTGATGGAGTTTGTGCTACGCCCCAGTCGCATGGCGCGCACGCCTTCGCTGCAGGCACGCATGCCGCTCTTTCTCGTGCTCCATGCCGGCGTGCTCGTCTTCTACCTTCTTATTCGATTTGTGCTGATGGTTCCCCCTCGGGCGCTCCCATTACCAATATTTGGTTTCCGACGAGAAATCGCGCTTTTCAACTTCCTGCGCATTTTTGCGTTCTACTGGTCGCTGTTTCTTGTGCCGAAAGGCCTGTGCCTGATTCACGATATCGAGCCGATTCTGACCCCCTTCCACCCGATCATTCTGCTCTCGGCGCTCTTCTCTTTGGGCTACCTGGTTGCTATGTGGTTTCTTCTGCGCTATCGCAAGCCAGTGCTCGCCTTTGGCCTGATGTGGATCGGCATCACGTTTCTGCCGGTCTCAAATGTGATTCCCATTTCCAATCCCGTGGCGGAGCGCTATATGTACCTCCCGTGTGTCGGCTTTGCATTGATAGCAGGAGTGCTGGCGGGAGTGCTTTGGGGAGTGCTCAGAGCGGTGCGCACGCAATGGATCGAGTCGCGCCGAGAGTTCGTGATGATTGTTATGTGCGCTGTGCCGCTTATCTTCTACACCTACGGGGTTGTCCATCGCAATCTTGTCTGGGGAAACGACAAGCTGCTCTGGTCAGACACATACAGGAAATCTCCCAACGCAGTTCAAGCGCTGGATGGCATGGCACACATCTATTTCGATGAAGGGGAGATCGAGAAAGCCCAGGCGCTTCTGGAAAGGGCCGTGCAGCTCAATCCGAACGACTATCAGGTGTATAACAATCTTGGCGTGGTCTACGCAGCGCAAGGCCACACTGAACGAGCGATTCAGCAGCTGAATAAATCTCTTCGCATCTGGCCTAACAATCGCAGCGCGCACTACAACCTGGCGCGATGCTATGTGGGGCTAACGCCTCCTGACTACGAGCAGGCATATTACCATCTGGAGCTGGCGCAAGGCTTTGGATATCCGGTGCCCCAAGCACTGGAAGAGCAGATTCGCTCGCATTTCTCGCCATAAGTCACCCCGCTTACCAGAGCCCACGCTGCTATTGCCGTCACCTTATGGGGTTAGTCGGTTAATCGGTTAGTCGGTTTGTCCGTTAGATGGTGCCAAACTTTGAACAGAGTCCAAGTAGTCACTTCTTGGAAAGTCCATAGCTCGGTAGACTCAGACCGCTCGCAGCTCACGCATCCTGTGCGGGATGTGAATTATTCAATCCGCTCTAAAGACGCGAAAAGCTGATATTTCTGTTTGATTTTGCAGCAGTTAGACAAAAGGTTGTAGCTAGAAAGCCAGCAATCCAGGCCAGAACATCCGCTGGCGATTCGATGCCTGCCTGTGGGCTTTCACATGGGAAAAGTTCAGGGTGTTTTTTAATTGCCATGTTTGCAAGATTAGTATATACATTCAACTACAGTAGCGAATATATGGGTGAGAAACAGGAGAAAAATCGCTGATGCGCCTGCGTTGTTCGTTTTGCGGAAAAGATCAGCACTCGGTGCAAACGCTCTTCAAGGGGCTACCGCAGAAGGACACAATGACAAGTGTCTATATCTGCGACGAGTGCATTAGCCAGTGCAGCGAGCGCCTGCGTCGCGACCAGATGCTCCAGGCTGAAGAGGAAGCCCTCCAGAGCATTCGACGTTTGCCAACGCCCAAGGAAATCAAGGAAATCCTCGATCAGTACGTCATTTCTCAGGACCACGCCAAAAAGATCCTCTCTGTGGCGGTGCACAATCACTACAAGCGAATTTTGCACAACCTTTACGCCAAGGATGTTGAGCTTGAGAAGAGTAACATCTTGCTAATCGGCCCTACCGGATCGGGCAAGACTCTGGTGGCGAAAACCCTGGCAAAAATTCTCGACGTTCCATTTGCCATTTCCGATGCAACGTCACTTACCCAGGCTGGCTACGTCGGCGAGGATGTCGAAAATGTCCTACTCCGCCTGCTTCAGAATGCCAATGGCGATATTGAGCGGGCACAGAAAGGAATTATCTATATTGACGAGATTGATAAACTTGCGAAGACGACTCAGAATGTCTCGATTACTCGCGACGTTTCAGGCGAAGGCGTTCAGCAGGCACTTCTGAAAATCCTGGAAGGGGCAATTGCTAACGTCCCGCCAACCGGTGGCCGCAAGCATCCTCATCAGGAATACATTAAGATTGATACGACGAACGTTTTGTTCATCTGCGGTGGCGCCTTCAGCGGCCTGGAGAACATTATTGAAAAGCGCGTATCAAATCGCACCATGGGCTTTGGAGCCGATATCGTGGGCAAACAGGAGAAGAACATCAGCGCCCTGCTGCGTCAGGTACAGTTTTATGACCTACTGAAATACGGCTTCATACCCGAGTTTATTGGCCGCTTCCCCGTCACTTCCACCCTGGACAAACTGAACGAGGAGGAGCTGATCGAAATACTCGAACGGCCCAAGAACGCCATTGTGAAGCAGTACAAAAAATACTTCGAGCTCGAAGGCGTTGAGCTGGAATTTACACCCGAGGCACTCAAGGCCATTGCGCAGCAGGCGATGGAGACGGAAACCGGCGCTCGCGGGCTTCGCACGGTCATTGAGGAGATCATGCTGAACATCATGTACGAACTCCCGACGCGCGCCCAGGAAATCGCTCTGTGTCGTATTGATGCCAATGTGGTGAAGAACCGCGAGAATCCGGTGTTTATCCTGCGGGAGAAAAAGGAACTGGCCTGAGCTGAGGCTTCATTTCACTAGGAATTACTATGGACAGGGATGAAACCGCCATATTTCCCGTAATGCCTTTAAAGGAAATTATAGTATTTCCTAATAATATCACTCCGCTTTACGTGATTCGTCAGAAGTCACTGGCTGCACTCGAAGAAACACTTAACCGTGACAAACAGATCTTTCTCACTGCCCAGAAAAATCCCGATGTCGAAAATCCCTCAGCCGAAGACATCTACCAAACAGGCACCGTGGCGGAAGTATTGCAGGTGCTTCGCGTGCCTGACGGCTCAGCAAAGATTCTTGTCCAGGGCCAGTACGTTGGCCGGATAGTTGATCTCTTGAAGAATGACAAATTCCTCCAGGCGCTCATCGTCCGCCTGCCCACCCAGTACCGTTCCTCCAAGCACCTTGAGGCACTCATGCGCACCACCTTGCGTCAGTTTGAAACCTACGCCAGATTGTCAGACAAAATTCCCGAGGATCTCTACCTCAGTATTAAGAACATAGATCACCCAGTCGGTCTGGCCAATGCCATCACCAATCATACTGCCTTAAAAACAAAAGATAAGCAGAAGATTTTGGAAACTTCCCGGGTGGAAAAGAAATTTCTGCTCCTCACTCACCTTCTGGACGCTGAGAACGAGCTGCTTGAGTTGGAAAACAAAATCCTCTCACAGGTCAAATCGCAAATCGGCAAGAGCCAGAAGGAATACTACCTCAGCGAACAGCTAAAAGCGATTGAAAAGGAGCTGGGCATCGCGAGCGAAGAGGATATCGAGATCGAGGAGATCGCCGAGCGCATTGAAAAAACTAAACTCTCAAAAGAGGCACGTGCAAAGGCGCAGAAGGAAGTCTCTCGATTGGCCAAAATGGCGACTCTCTCGCCGGAAGCAACGGTGTCGCGCACCTACCTCGAGTGGCTCACTGAGCTACCGTGGGGCAAGCATAGCAAAGACCATCTCGACCTCGACCGCGCTCAGCGTATTCTCGACGAAGATCACTACGGTCTAGAGAAGATCAAAGAGCGGATCATTGAGTATCTCGCCGTGCATAAGCTGGTCAAGAGCATGAAAGGGCCGATTCTCTGCTTTGTGGGGCCGCCGGGCGTGGGAAAGACGTCGCTGGCGCGGTCAATTGCTCGCACTCTTGGCCGTCGCTTTGTCCGTGTGTCGCTCGGTGGCGTGCGCGACGAAGCTGAAATTCGTGGCCATCGTCGCACTTACATCGGCGCCCTCCCCGGTAAGATCATTCAGTGTATCAAAAAAGCCGGCTCTATGAACCCTGTCTTTCTCATGGATGAAATTGACAAGATGAGCGTGGACTTTCGAGGCGATCCCTCTGCTGCACTGCTCGAGGTGCTCGATCCCGAACAAAACAAAGCATTTAATGACCACTACCTGGAAATTGATTTCGACCTTTCGGAAGTCCTCTTTATCACCACGGCAAATACTACTGCCGCCATTCCTCCAGCTCTCATTGACCGCATGGAGGTACTGCGCCTTGCGGGGTACACCCAGGACGAAAAGCTCGAGATCGCCACCCAGTTTCTCATTCCTAAACAGCTCAAAAGCCACGGCCTGACTAAACGGAATATCAGCTTTTCAGCCAAGGCACTTGAACAGATAATCACAGCCTACACGCGCGAGGCGGGCGTGCGCAACCTGGAACGCGAGATTGCCAGCATCTATCGCAAGGTGGCAAAAAAAATGGTGCACAAGAACCGCAAGTGGCTTGAGAAGATTGACCCTGAAAAAGTGCGCGAGTACCTTGGCCCGGTCCGCTTTAAAGACCTCGCGCTCCATAAAGCCTCGGAGATCGGCGTGGCCACAGGGCTCGCTTGGACTGATGTTGGCGGCGAAATACTCCCTACCGAAACTACCATTATGAAGGGTAAAGGCAACCTCGTGCTGACCGGCAAGCTCGGTGAGGTAATGCAGGAATCCGCAAAAACCGCGCTCAGCTACATCCGCTCGCGTACCACTAAGCTCAAGATCAATGAAAACTTCTACAAAACCACCGACATCCACATCCATATTCCGGAAGGCGCGATTGCCAAAGATGGCCCCTCTGCCGGCGTTACCATGGCTACCTCTATGGTCTCTGCGCTCAGTAACTGCCCCGTACGTCAGGACATTGCAATGACTGGCGAGATTACGCTGCGAGGTAAGGTGCTCAAGATTGGCGGACTGAAAGAGAAAATCCTGGCCGCACATCGCGCCAATATTCGTACCGTCATCATCCCGAAA
>CAYVXD010000033.1:0-33205 GCA_964454265.1 uncultured Candidatus Sumerlaeota bacterium
CAACAGGAAGATAGAACTTCTATAGCCTGTCATTTCTCGGCGGTCAAGACACTAGAGTATTTCACTACAAAACGGGAGCCTCAAGGTGAGGCTCCCGTCTCTTTTCAATTGTTGCATGCGTTCTACGGCGGCGAGCATTCGATTGTTTTAAATGTAGGGGCGATTCATGAATCGCCTCTACCAGCCAAAATTGAATCAGAGCTTGTAGTTGCGGACATCTTTTTCATGCTTTGCGCACGTGTTTTTCCTATGAATTCGGTCTGCCTCGCTTTCCGTGCTCAATTACAGGGCTGGTTATGATGCCTGCGATAAAATCGCAGAGTGGTATCTCCATAGGTTTTGGCTCTGAACAGGTGCAATTCGCCGTAGCACTTGTCCAGCGTCTCGCGCCTTCCGATCTGCGCAATAACAACACCCTCAGGGGCAACGACGCATAGCCGTGCAAGCTGAATAAGGGTCTGATGGGCCAGGTTTTGCCCGTAAGGCGGGCCAATGAAAATCAGATCAAATTGTCGAGCCGCTTTATCGAGGCGACGCAGGGCACTTTGTACGTGAGCTCGCATGACGTTAGACTGATTGTGCAACTCCAAGGTGCGCAGATTCTCTTTGACAATCCGTATACATGCGGCATCCTGCTCAACAAAAGTACACGCAGCAGCACCACGGCTGAGCGCTTCGATCCCCACACTGCCACTTCCCGCGAACAAATCGAGAAACTCGCATGATCCGATGAGAGGATCCAGAATGCTGAACAGTGCCTCTTTTATCCTTCCCAGCAATGGACGCGTGCCAAGCCCACTGGGCGTTCTGAGGCGGGCTCCTTTCTTTGTGCCTCCAATGACCCTGAGATGCGGCATGTTCGTGGTACGGTTTGGCCAAATCGCAGTGAATAATGTACTAAAAAATCTGCTTCCATCCTTTAGCGTAGACACGACTACAGCGCAAGGAGTTTATGGGCAAGTTGGCTCAACGAAGAGGCATCTGCTAGCCCGCCTGAGGCGAGCCAGCCGGAAGGCAATGCAGCCGGAACAGAATGAGCAGACAGTCAGCACAAAAAAAACCGGGGGATCTAGGAGATCCCCCAGTTGGCGTAATAGAAAGAGCACCAGTTAGAGTTGCAATGGGGGCTTTCCGCTGCTCTCAGGTTTATTCAGCTTTCAGGGCCTGGGGAGCAGTAGGAACCCTGGGAAACGGCGCGTCGAACCGGGAATAGCGTTCCGCATGTCCAGTGCGATACTGCGGGCCGCGAGCTGCAAACGGCGACTGCGCATCACCCCGGACGGGCCGTTGTCTCTGCCATTGCGGCTCACACGTCTGGTCGCGCATCCTCTGCTGCCGATCCAATCTTTGGAGCACGCGCCCGCGATCCCGGCGATTCATCCTATCCCGAACCGGCTCGTATAGCTGCCCTGTACGTGCAGAAGCCTGGCCAACCTGGCCGCGAATCCGACGCTTGAGAACCTTCTTGATCTTCTGTTGCTGCTCAGGAGTCAACTGATCTTTCGCAAACAGCAAATGATGAACTCTGGTCTTGTGTGTCTGCGTTTGCAGATCATAGATATTCTCAATCGTCCTATCAACTTCCGCCTTATCAGACTTTTCTTGCTCCAGAAGCTCGCGCAGCTTCAGCCGGGCTGCGCGTAACTGGCCGTGCAGCTCTGCAACTTTCTGTTGCGTCTCGTAGCGCTTACCCTTGAGCGCCTGAACTGTCTTGTCAGAGAGTTCCAGTTTCTTTATGACAGCGTCATCGTCCCACCAGCCCTGGGCACTTGACGTCTGCCAACACCCAATCAGAGCGCTTCCCGCAACGACCAGTGTAGCCACCACTATGAGCTTTGCTGTAGAGAAGTTGAACATGTCTTGTCACCTCCTTGCTGGTATATTTCCTTTTAAAAAGAATGTGTGCAAGAAAGGTGCCACACTTACCGGGATGAAGTCATGGTCTACCTTAATGGCAAATTGAGCCGCTTTCTGCTTCCATTTTATCCTGCTGGCTGGAAGTGCGAAGCATAAAGTCTTGACTTGAGAGCCTGAAGCATAACTCTGTATATATCAATATGATAGCCCTTAAAGACTCACCCTATGTTGTCATGGCAATGGGTCTTAAAAATCAGAAGAGGGAATACTTGGTCTCTTCTGCTGGCTTCCGGGCACCCTAAACGGTGAACCGTTTTGAAATGTACAAAATGGTACAATGGATTCTTGGGACCGTCCGAAATGAGAGGAATACACTGCAAAGCGACTTGCAGCCACAACGAGTAAACATTGCGAGTTTAGCGATTGCTATCACAATAACTTCACAAAGAAAAGGCGCTGTTTCAGGTAATCGTTAATTATCCGAGAGCATCGCTCTCATACTGTCTTTTGCGATAACAAATCATCGAGCAACATACCTAGAAAATTTGTCATTGATTAAGACATTAAGAAGAGTATAGTATCTATTTGAACCAGTGCAGATACTCTGAGAAATCAAAGGTTATCGAAACCCTTGTTAGAGAGCTGAGTGATGGTAAGTATGTTTAAGCAGGTGCTCGTTAACGTCGAAGATACTGAGATTCGCGTCGCATACCTTGAGGACTCAGAGCTCGTAGAACTCTACATTGAATCCTCCGAGGAGCGCTCAATCGTAGGGAATCTGTATAAGGGAGTAGTTGAGGACATTGTGCCAGGGCTACATGCGGCTTTTATAGAAATCGGACTTGAGCGCCGTGCATTTCTTCACTTTTCTGATTTCCACCCAGAATTTCAGATTGACGGCAAATCGCACAGGCCCTCGTTATTCAAGCGGTTTCGCAAACGCCTCGGTTCCGCCGACAGTGGCCAGACTTCTACTCACGGCAAGCCAACTCGGGCCGAAGAGGCGCTCCATAAAGGCCAGCACCTGCTTGTCCAGGTGATCAAGGAAACAATTGGCGAGAAGGCGTGTCGCGTGACGACCAACGCATCACTGCCCGGGCGATACCTTGTGTTGCTCCCCTTTTCGCGCCAGAGGGGTGGGGTATCGCGGAAAATCACCGACATTCAAGAACGGGAGCGGCTTAAGAAGATTCTGAATGAAATTCGTACAGGCAATATGGGATTTATTATTCGAACTGTTGGATATGAAGCTACAGAGGGCGAGATCAAGCGAGACGTTGGGTTTTTGCAAAAAAAGTGGGGCGCGATTGTGCGTGAATTTCGCCGCGCTGCTGCTCCTGCGCTCGTTTACAATGAGCACGATATCATATACCGCCTTGTGCGGGATGTCCTGCGTACCGACATCTCGGAGATCCTTATTGATTCACAGCAACATATGCGTATTCTCCAGAGCGCGTTGCGTCAGCTGCTGCCCGGCTTGAAATCGCGCGTGCAGTTGTTCACAAAGAAGACAAATTTGTTTCACGAGTATGGTGTGGAAAAGCAAGTTCAGAAGGCGCTGCAGCGCAAGGTCTGGCTAAAAAGTGGGGGCTACGTGATTTTTGACGAAGCCGAAGCTCTGGCTGCGATTGACGTGAATACTGGTAAGTACATAGGCAGCAAAGACCAGGAAGAGACGATTCTGCAGACGAATATGGAGGCTGCGCCGGTTATCGCCCGTCAGCTGCGGCTGCGCGATATCGGCGGAATTATTGTGATTGATTTTATTGACATGGCCTCCAAGGCTAATCGCAATAAGGTGTTTCAGGAATTTCGTAAGCATCTTAAAAGGGATCGCTCCAAGCTGACACTCTTACCCTTCAGCCGCTTTGGCCTGCTAGAAATGACACGCAAACGCGTCAGGCAAAGCCTGAAAAACATTATTTATACGGATTGCCCATATTGCAGTGGCTCGGGGAAGATTCTTGCCAAGAGCCAAATCTGGCGCAACATAAAGTATGAAGTGCTGAAGACGGCTCAGAGCGAAAAACCGGTGCGTGCCGTAACAGTCACCACACATCCGGAAATCAGAAAATATGTGGAGACAGAAGTCCGCGATTCGCTCACACGTCTTCAGAAGCGTATCAAGGTCAGAGTGATCTTTAGAACGTCTGGGGCATACCACTACGAGCACTTTGACGTGCGACCGGGGGAGTAGTGGGCAACGAGCAGCCCTTGCACCGAAATCAACAGGATGCTCCATCGGATCTGGCGAACATAATCCATCCAGGTAACATATACCTGGATTCATGCAACTGAAATACTCAGCTACCGGGACTCTCGTATGAAGTCACTGGAATTTGTTCATCTGCATGTGCATAGTGAATACAGCCTGCTTGACGGCGCATGTCACTTAGATCCGCTGTGTCGGAGGATTCGCGAATTAGGGATGCCTGCGGTTGGCATCACGGATCATGGGAATCTATTCGGGGCCATCGAATTCTATAAGACCGCTACAATACATGGGATAAAGCCAATCATTGGCGGTGAGTTCTACTTTGCCCCAACCAGCCGCTTTGATAAAGCGCTGCAGGAGAAAAAGGCAGCCCAGCACATCATTCTGCTCGCCAAAGATTACGCCGGCTACCTCAATCTCATTAAGCTTTCTTCCCTCGCATTTACCGAAGGATTTTACTACAAGCCCCGCATTGATTGGGAACTCCTTGAGCGCTACCATAAGGGCCTGATCGGACTGTCGGCGTGCCTGAAAAGCCCGATTTCCGAAGCCATTATTGAGCGCCGCGAGAAGCTTGCCAATCAGCTTGTGGAGAGGTTCAAACAGATTCTCGGGCCTGAGAATTTCTTTCTGGAGCTTATGGATCAGGGACTGACGGAACAGAAAACCGTAAATCGGGCAAAACTGCAGCTTGCCAAGAAGCACGGGGTACGGCTGGTAGCAACGAACGACTGCCATTACCTCCATAAAGAGGATGCGGAGGTTCATGACATCTTGCTGTGCATTCAAACCGGCAAGACAATTGACGAACAAAAACGATTCAAATTTGCATCTGACCAGTTTTACGTTAAAACTGCCGAAGAGATGACCAGGCTTTTTAGCGAAGTCCCCGAGGCTATTCGCAACACTGTCTGGATTGCCGAGCGCTGCAATGTGAGCATCCCATTCCGTCAGAAATTGCTGCCTCAGTATCATCCACCTGATGGGAAAACGCCCGCGCAGTATCTACGCGAATTGGCGTATGCGGGCCTGGAGAAACGCTATCCAACAATTACGGACGAACATCGCCAGCGCGTCGAGAAAGAGCTACGCGTTATCAGCGAGATGGGATTCGAGTCGTACTTTCTCATCGTATGGGACTTTGTGCGTTTTGCAAAGGAGAACTACATTCCCGTTGGCCCGGGACGGGGTTCTGCTGCCGGAAGCCTGGTTTCTTATGCCTTGGGCATTACCGACATTGACCCGCTTGCCCACGGGCTGATTTTCGAACGCTTCCTCAACATCGGCCGGGTAACAATGCCAGACTTCGACATTGACTTCTGTTACGAAAAGCGTGGCCGCGTCATCAACTACGTCAAGCAAAAATACGGCGAGAAGAACGTGGCACAAATTATCACGTTCGGCACAATGAAGGCAAAGAATGCGGTGCGCGACGTAGGCCGGGCACTTGCGATTCCTCTCGGCATTGTTGACCGCATCGCCAAGCTCATTCCAGATAACACACCTCTGGCCGCCGCGGTACGCGAGGTTAAGGAACTGCGCGAGGCAAGCAGGGAAGATGCAACTGTAGAAAAACTACTCCGGGTTGCTCAGGCGCTCGAGGGGACCGTCCGCCATGTCTCAACTCACGCAGCCGGCGTCGTCATTGCCGACCGTGACCTGTCTGACATTGTGCCCATCTATCGCAGTCCAACGGAAAATGAAATCGCCACTCAGTATACAATGAAACAAGTGGAAGAGATAGGGTTGCTGAAGATTGACTTCCTGGGCCTGAAGAATCTGACGATTATAGAGAATACTATTGACCAAGTTAAAAAGACTCGTGGCATTGACATTGATTGGAAAACTGTCCCATTGGACGACCCGAAGACCTATGCCCTGCTGCAATCGGGAAGGACGTTTGGCATCTTCCAGCTGGAAAGTAGTGGGATGCGTGACCTCGTGAAAAGGCTCATACCTGAGACCTTTGATGATCTTGTAGCACTGCTCGCGCTCTACCGGCCAGGGCCACTGGGCAGTGGTATGGTGGACGACTTTATCTCACGTAAGCAAGGACGTAAAGAGATTATCTACGATCATCCACTGCTTGAGCCGATTCTAAAAGAGACCTACGGAATTATTCTTTATCAAGAGCAGGTGACGCAGATTGCAAACGCACTGGCAAAATTTGCGCTGAGCGAGGGTGATTTACTTCGGCGCGCCATGGGAAAGAAGATTCGCGATGAGATGGCAGCACAAAAGACAAATTTTGTTGATCGGGCTGCGAAGTACGGAGTTGACCGTGTGGTGGCGCAGAAAATTTTTGATCGTATGGAATACTTCGCTGGCTATGGGTTTAATAAATCGCACAGTGCCGCTTATGCGCTGATCACTTTCCGGACTGCATACTTGAAATCTCACTTTCCCATGGAGTACATGGCAGCGCTGATGAGCAGCGAAATTGGGGACAATGAAAAGCTTGGTATGTACATCGGCGTATGCAAGGAAATGGGCATCAAGATTCTGCCTCCGGATGTTAATGAATCGTACGCCAGTTTTACTGTAGTTGGTGAGGATATCCGGTTCGGGCTGGCCGCTGTGAAGAACGTCGGCGAGTCCGCAGTAAACGCCATTGTTGACGCACGCCGCTCAGGAGAGATGTTCAGTGATTTTCAGGACTTCTGTATGCGTGTAGATTTCACAGCCCTGAATGCGCGGATGCTGGAGGCGCTGATTCGCTGCGGCGCATTTGACTCGCTGGGGGCCTATCGCTCGCAGCTGCTTCAGATTCTTCCCGAAGTGCTGGAGATCGCCACAGCCTATCAGCACGACAAGCGGGCTGGCCAATCAACACTTTTTGATCTCATGGACCAGTGCCCGGGGGGAGGAGCAGATCAAAAAACTTGTCTTCCTGCCATTCCTGACTGGACCACGAAGGAGAAACTCCAGAATGAAAAGGATCTAATCGGGTTCTATATTACTGGGCATCCGCTTGACCGCTTTCTGGTGGATCTCCATTCGTTCGGCACCCTCACGTCGCAGGAGCTCAAGAAGCGCAAAGCAAATACCGAAGTCCAGATGGTTGGCATCATCACGAAGGTGTCGCCCAAGCTGGATAGACGTGGTAATACGATGGCATTCGTCCGGCTGGAAGATTATGAAGGGATGGTTGAGCTGCTGATATTCCACGAGACCTACGAAAAGTATCGCAAGTTTCTTTCAGTAGATAACGTTATCTGGGTAAAGGGCGTGGTGAACACGCGAAACGGTGAACACAAAATTCAGGTGTCAGAAATTCGTTTGCCTGAAGAAGTGCGGCAGAAATTGACCAGGGTTATGGACATCCACGTTATATTATCGGACATCAATGAGGCGTGCCTTGCGGAGCTACATGCGATCTTGTCCAGGCACAAAGGTCACTGCAAGGTGCGCATTACGGTCGAACGCCCCGGAATTGGTAATGTAGGAATCCTTGCAGGGACGCAGTATCAGGTGGAGCCATCGGACGAGCTAGTCAAGGATCTGGATGCATTGCACATGCAAAAGGTGTTGACGTTCTCGCAGAATTGAGATAGAAGGCATGTTCATTTACTTGGGCGCGCGAAACATATGGAACTGTTGGCGTTTCTCATGAAACCGCCCAAATGGCCCTGAAAATTAGTGTGAATTGAAAAGGCACGGGTGACGCCATCTCAGTATGTGAACGAACTCCTATCCTGCTCGCGAGGTAATGGAAGTTATGGCCTTATCGAGTTTTGATTTTGAAAAGCCTGTTGTTGAGCTAGAGCAGAAGATCGAGCATCTCCAGGCAAAGGAAAGCACGAATCCCGCGGTACGTAAGGAGCTGGAAGGATTAGAAGAGCAGCTGGAAGAGACCAAGAAGCAAATTTACGGAAATCTCACACCGTGGCAGCGGGTGCAGCTGGCCCGACACATCGCCCGGCCGCATTCGCTTGACTACATCTCCCTTCTTTTCTCGGATTGGATGGAGCTACACGGGGATCGCACTTTTGCTGACGATCCAGCTGTTGTATGCGGCTTTGTCCATTTTAACGGGGCGCCTTTGGCTGTCATCGGCCAACAGAAGGGCAAGGACACCAAGGAGAACCTGGCACGCAACTTTGGCATGATGCACCCTGAGGGCTATCGCAAGGCGCTTCGTATTATGAAACTCGCCGACAAATTTGGCCTGCCTATCGTCGTTCTCATAGATACGCCTGGTGCGTATCCGGGCATCGGAGCAGAAGAACGGGGGCAAGCGGAAGCAATCGCGCGCAACATTAAAGAAATGGCTCTACTACGGGTGCCCATCATTGTTATCATTATTGGTGAAGGCGCCAGTGGAGGAGCTCTGGGTGTTGGCCTTGGCGACGTCGTGCTGATGCTGGAGAACGCGTGGTATTGCGTTATTTCGCCTGAAGGATGCGCCTCGATTCTCTGGCGCGACCGTGCAATGGCGCCGCAATCCGCCGATGCATTGAAGCTAACAGCGCGGGATTTAATCGAGTTAAAGGTAATTGACGAAGTGATTCCCGAGCCCCTCGGCGGGGCTCATCGAAACCCCGAAGAGGCTGCGAAGAACATCGGAGTCGCATTGCAAAAACATCTCGCTATTCTGACCAAAAAGACCCCAACGCAACTTCAGGCTGACCGGTTTGCAAAGTATCGCGCTATGGGCGTTGTGATTGAGAATTAGACCAGAAAGATCGTTCCCAACTCTTCTCCCATAGAGACGTTGAGAGGTTGCTTTGCATAAAGGCAAATGAACCAGGAACGCTAATGGCTGAATTTACAAACAAAGGCAACTCCCATGACCGTGCTGAGTAAACGCTATGCTCCACAGGCCATTGAGGCGAAGTGGTACGAGTTCTGGGAATCGCACAATTTCTTCCGTGCGGATGCAGCCAGTACGCGCCCACCGTTTTCGATTGCCATTCCGCCGCCCAACATCACGGGTATTCTGCACATGGGCCACGCTCTGAACAATACACTCCAGGACGTGATTATCCGCCAGAGGCGGATGCAGGGGTATAACAGCCTGTGGCTTCCGGGCACGGATCACGCGGGCATTGCCACGCAAAACGTCGTGGAACGGCATCTGCTAAAGGAAGGGACGCAGCGCCAGGAGCTTGGACGTGAAAAGTTCGTCGAGCGTGTCTGGCAATGGCGCGAAAAGTATGGCCGCACAATCACGACACAGCTCAGGCGACTGGGTGCATCTTGCGATTGGTCGCGCGAACGCTTCACCATGGACGAAGGACTGTCGCGCGCGGTGCGAACCGTTTTTAAACGCCTGTACGACGAAGGGTTGCTTTACAAAGGGAGCTACATAATTAACTGGTGCCCGCGCTGTCTGACAGCGCTGTCCGAGGATGAGGTAGAATATGAAGATATGCAAGGTAAGCTCTGGTATATCAAATACCCGCTCGCGGAAGGTCGGGGCTTTATCAGCGTGGCAACCACGCGACCAGAAACCATGCTCGGCGATACGGCTGTTGCCGCCAACCCAGCAGACGATCGCTATAAACATCTCCTGGGCAAGTTTGCCATCTTGCCGATTCTGAATCGTCCCCTGAAGATCATTGCTGATGATTTCGTACAGAAAAGTTTCGGAACCGGCCTGGTCAAGGTGACACCGGCACACGATCCCAATGACTATCTGATTGGCAAGCGGCATCAGTTAGAAGAGATCAATATTCTGGAGCCTGATGGGCGGATCAATGAGAATGGAGGGCCGTACTGTGGGCTCGACCGCTACGAGTGCCGGAAAAAGCTGATAGAGGATCTGGAGGCACAGCAGCTGATAGAAAAAGTCGAGCCTTACGTTCATGCGGTTGGCCATTGTTACCGGTGCGAGACGCCAATTGAGCCCTATATTTCCCTCCAGTGGTTTGTGAGGATGAAACCGCTGGCTGAGCCGGCCATCAGGGCTGTGGAACAGGGTGAGGTGCGTTTCATCCCGAAGAACTGGGAGAATACCTACTTCCACTGGATGAAGAACGTGCGCGATTGGTGTATCTCAAGACAGCTCTGGTGGGGCCATCGAATACCGGCGTGGTATTGCGGTGAGTGTGAACACATTGAGGTTAGTGCCGACGAGGTGCCGGCACGCTGTTCGCGCTGTGGTGCTGCTGCGCTGCGCCAGGAAGAGGATGTACTGGATACCTGGTTTTCGTCGGCTTTGTGGCCTTTTTCCACACTGGGCTGGCCGGAACAGACGCGCGATCTACAGACCTTTTATCCCACTTCAGTCCTGGTGACAGGACACGAAATTATCTTCTTCTGGGTGGCTCGCATGATTATCATGGGGCTGAAGTTTATGGACGCGGTGCCATTCCGAGAAGTCTATATCAATCCTATTGTCTTTGATGAGCATGGCGAAAAAATGAGCAAAACAAAGGGGAATATCATTGATCCTATTGATGTAATTGAGGCGTATGGCACGGACTCGTTGCGCCTTACGCTGTGTGCATATGCTGCTCAAGGCCGCAACATCAATATATCGCTGAAGCGCCTGGAGGGGTATCGTAACTTTACTAATAAGCTCTGGAATGCTGCCCGATTCGTTCTGATGAATACAGCCAACCTGTCAGCAGAAGCAATTGCCAGACCAATCAACCGTAAGGAGCTTCCACTCGAAGACCGCTGGATATTGAGCGTTTATAGCCGCATGGTGGAAAGCGTCAATGCGGCGCTTAAGACGTATGATTTCGACGTTGTGGTGCATACCCTCTACCAGTTTGTCTGGCATCAGTACTGCGACTGGTATCTCGAGCTGGTAAAACCACGCCTATACGGCCAGGGCCTATCAGCCACCCAGGAGCAGAGTCGCTGCGATGCCCAGCGCATTCTGGTGTTGATCCTGGAGGGTCTGTGCCGCTTGCTGAATCCCATCATTCCGTTTATTACAGAAGAGATATGGCAGATCATTCGCGAGCGTTACGCTTCTGCGGGTACGCGCTTGAGCGCTGAGCAGAAAGGAGATCTGGTCGCTCAGTTTTTTGCCGCCCTGCAAAAAGAATCGGTCATGATTGCAGACTGGCTGGAAAGCATTGACCACCAGTACGTTCATGAAGGCAACGAACAGCAGATGAGCCTGATTCAGGAAGTTATCTACTGTATTCGCAACATTCGCGGGGAAATGAACATCCCGCCGAGTATGGCAACGGACGTCTATATTACGACCGAAGATGCAAGCCGGCGGTCCCTGCTGGCCTCGCAGGAGACGTATTTGAAGAACCTGATTAATGTCAATACACTCGAGATTCGCGAGCGCCTTGACATCCCCCTCCGCTTCGCCTCCACAGGTGTGGTGCACGACATCGAGATTACCATTCCGCTGCCTGAAGATATGCGAGCACAGGAGCTTGCCCGATTGCGCAAGGAGATCACCAAAATGCAGACGGAGGAGAGCTCGTTGAGGAAGAAACTACAGAATAAGAAATTTCTGGCCAAGGCTCCTGCTGCTGTCATTACGGCACAGAAATCGAAACTCGAACAGCTCCAGTTGGAGCGCTCCAAACTGGAGAGTAAGCTCCAGCAGATTCAATAATCCAGATTGACAAAGGTTTATTGGCTTGACACGTAAGGGGAGCTGGCGTATAAAATCATCCTAAAACAGTCGAGACAAGAGCCAGGAAATTGAACTATTTGAACTATAACGAGGTACAGGTGTTGAGGACAAGTTATACCGATCATGCCGATTTTTGAATTCCAATGCAACCAGTGCCAGACTTGCTTTGAAAATCTCATCCGCACTGCCCACGACGAAGCTGCGGTCCAGTGTCCGCAGTGCCAAAGTGCTGACCTCAGCAAGCTCGTGTCACGGTTTGGTGTGGCAAATGCAGGCAGGAATGAGCTGGGTGAATCATCAGGGACTTCAGCGTGTTCAACGTGCGCATCGAAAAATTGTAGTACTTGTGGCTAGAACAGGTTGTCCTGAGAAAGGGAAAACTTCAAAGGGCGAGGGAGGACCGTAGCAATGGCGAAGCTGAGCAATGAGCAGGTGGTGAATCTCATCCAGGAGAAGATGAAAGAGAAAGAAGAAGTAATCAAGGAACAGCAGATTCAGATCCAGGAGCTTCAGGAGCGCATTAGTGAGCTCGAAGCCCGCGTTCCGGAGCTGGAAAAGGCTGAGAAAGAACGCGACGACCTAATCGAAAAACTGTCGCAGGTGCTGGAGTAACCGGTCTCGCCGCGTTGGACAAATCGCCCGGTCGTTTAGCAATAATCTTCTATTGCCGAACGGCTTTTTCATATTCACACTCCTGCGCCTGCATACGTTTTGACGGTTCTGCTACCGCCTGAATCCATGATGTGGGTCCATCCGTCTGCAATACGCCTTTCTGATCTCGCCGGGGCCACGGCCTCTACCGCACCTGAGAGCCTTCGAAGAATCCCAGGGATGTCTAATGGATATTTCAAGCCAGGTACTGGCCGATTGCTCTTTTTTATTTACAAGTGCTCCGCCAATGAGTAGCAAGTAAATCAATTCAATGGTGAATACATAGGCAAAAAGAAAGGAAGCCAATGCAGACTCGCTTTCACTTCAACCGTTGCAGTGCATGGACGGTGCTCCTTGCCGTCTTAATCGGCTGTGCACACTCAGGTCAGCTAATGTTCAATCCCAACTTCTCGGTGAACCTTGCTGAACCAGGTAAGAAGTGGCCGCAAGAGAAGATGCTTACGCCGGCTCAGAGCGAAGTCCTGGCTAAGTATGGGCCACCGGATTACTTCCATATCTGGTGGACCAAGCAAGGTGACATTCAGACCTATCTCAAGGTAGACAGGAAATTTCCGCGGATTCACAACTACGACCGTTCGTGGATTTATCTCGACCGCAACGAAGACATTGTCTTCAAGAGCGATACCGACTACGTCGCGGCTCCGATTGTCGATCAGCTTCGCGCGGTATGCGAGTACGGCGACCCGGAGGACATTAAAAAGAACGTTAGCCGTGACGACGTGCTGGTTGAAAGCTGGATGTACTATTCGCACGGAGTCCTGTTGAAATTTTACGACGGCAAGCTAGCCAAGCGCCAGGAATTCCCGCCCATGGGGACGTATATTAAAAAGTAACCGGTTGGATAAATAGGGGGACGAGAATGCGGGCTTTGGGCGCACGAGGTGAGCAGTGAACGCGAAAGTGCAGGTCATTACTTTGATTGGCGCCTGGCAAAAAAGAGGGAGGTACCGTGCATCCCGACCTTGAAACCGTGCTGCTGACCAAGGAGCAAATTGAACAGCGCGTCACAGAACTGGCACGGGAAATTGGCGAAGATTACAGGGATAAGAATCTCGTGCTAATCGCCGTGCTTAAGGGAGGGATCATCTTCATGGCTGACCTGACGCGCAAATTGACTCTTCGCCATAACTACGACGTAGTTGGCGCTTCAAGCTACGGCAAATCCACCATCTCCTCGGGCCAGGTCGTCATTACAAAGGATATTGACATTGATGTCTCCAATAGAGACGTGTTGCTGGTGGAGGATATTTATGACACGGGCCGCACAATGAAAGCGGTCTGCGATCTGATCTGGCTCCACGGCCCAAACACGCTGGAAATCTGCACGTTTCTATACAAAGAGAAATCTCGGCTATCCGATTTGCCGGTCAAGTATATCGGATTCCGTATCCCTGACAAATTTGTGGTTGGCTACGGCCTGGATTACGACGAACAGTATCGCAACCTTGAATGCGTTGGAGTGTTAAAGAAGCGAGTGTATGGCTAGCAGGAACGAAGCGAAGGAGTCGTCAGAGCGATCCTAATGGAAAATCGGGACCAACTGGCCAGAAGTGCGACGATCTCCCGATGAGTATATAGATATTGCTTATGGAGTACGTTGACCTACACATCCATACCACTGCCTCCGACAGCACTTTTACACCTGAACAGGTAGTGCGTCTAGCTGTGAAGAAGGGCTTTCGGGCGATTGCCATTACTGACCACGATACAACACTGGGCATTTCGCCCGCGCAACGCGCAGGGGAGGAGCTGGGCCTTGAGGTGCTGTCGGGCATTGAACTGACCATTGAATACAACGAGCGCGAGATGCATCTGCTCGGCTACGGGATTCAGCCGAACGATGCGACACTGCTGAAGACATTGACCCGTCTGCGCGAAGTGCGGCGCGAGCGAGTCATAAAGATGGCTCAGCTGCTGGAAGCACTTGGTGCGGAAATTGACATCGAGCGTGTATTGAATCAGGTTGAAAAGGACGGGGCGGTTGGCCGTCTCCACGTGGCCAACGAGCTGGTCCGTCTTGGCCACGCCCACTCGATCGATCATGCAATGAATACCTACCTCCATAAAGGGCGTCCTGCATTCGTGCCAAAGCTCACCTTCACCCCTGCAAAGGGGATTAGACTGATTCAGCAAGCCGGCGGTGTGACGTCACTGGCTCATCCTGGCATGGGCCGAATGGAGCAATACCTGCCTGACCTCCTGAAGGCTGGACTTCAAGGCCTGGAGGTGTACCACCCGAACCACACACCGGAGCAGACGAAACACTATCTGGCGCTGGCAAAGGAGCACGGGCTGCTGATCACCGGCGGCTCGGATGATCATGGCCACGCAAAAGAAGAGGTGCTGCTCGGAAAGATTCGCCTCGAGTACGCCCTTCTCGACACCCTCAAGCGGCACCTTCCAGATTCTCCCAGATCGCTCCGCACGCGCGTAAAATAAGTCCCCTCGGCCTGCTCGAGGACTCTCCAATAAATGAACATTGGATAGTTGCGTGCAAGCCCTGGCATACTATTCCTCAGAGCCCCAATTGGTACTACTGTATGCCTTATAAGAATTTCACGCAAAGCCGCTAAGTCGCAAAGAAAATGAGAACTTTGCGCTCCTGGCATCTCTGCGAGAGACTTAAAATCTGTAACCAATTTAGTGCTCTCATTAATAAATAGGCAAGGCATTGCCCCTTTTTGACCTCACAATCAACACGGCAGGGGTATTGGCCGACGGTTATGGCCGCAAGGGGTACTGCGTTTTAGACCTTAGCGCCGAAGGGATTCCTGCGGGCGTCTCGGGGACGTATGAGGCTTGAGGAAAAAAAGTCGCGGCTGTGTCTCTTTTCCGCATTTCAAATTAACAAACCAGGGGAAGTCGACAAGGTAATTGAAGATTTCCTGGCGCATCGAGGGCGCTAAATGCATTCGAACGACAATGGCTGAGACCAACCGATGTGATACCTGCCTGAGCAACACAATGATTACTTGTGGAGAACACAAGTCGGCATTTGCCAAACGCCTGCCTGAAGTCCCGGCCAAGTGAGAACTACAATCAGCCCTCTTATTCTTCCAGCACGTCCTCCAGATGAATGCCATACTGCTTCATTTTGCGCCAGAGGGTTGAGGGGTTAATGTCGAGAATGCGCGCAGTGTGGCGTTTGTTACCGCGCGTACTTTTCAGAACTTGAATGATATGATCTTTCTCCATGGCTTCTAGTGTCTTATCATGCACGGGTGAGGGGATACGAACAGAGGCTGGCTCCTGGGGTTTTTCTTCCCAGTGTTGAGCCACCCGTTTGATCTTCGCCAATTCCTCGAGGTAGAAACTGCTCTGCGTTCCCATTACCACGGCACGTTCAACAAGGTTTTCCAATTCGCGAATATTGCCCGGCCATCCATACTCCATGAGCGTTTTGATTTCTTCAGGCGACATGGACTGCACGGGCTTGAGACTCCGTTTATTGTACTTGTGGAGAAAGTGATCCACCAGCAAGGGAATGTCTTCTTTACGCTGGCGGAGTGGCGGAAGCACAATGGGCAACACGTCCAGACGATAGTAGAGATCTTCCCGGAAGCGGCCCTCGCGGACTAACAACTTGAGGTCGCGATTTGTGGCAGCAATAATACGGATGTCAACCTTTATGGTCTCAGTGCCGCCAACGCGCGAGAACTCTTTCTCCTGAAGCACGCGGAGAAGTTTAACCTGCATCTGAAGGCTGAGGTCGCCGATCTCATCAAGAAAGATGGTGCCATGATTTGCCAGTTCAAAGCGACCGATTTTCTGGGCATAAGCGCCCGTAAAGGCACCGCGTTCATGGCCAAACAGGTCGCTCTCGAGCAAATTCTCAGGAATCGCACCACAGTTCACCACCACGAAGGGCTTGTCGCAGCGCGGGGAATTATAGTAGATCGCTTTGGCCAGCAGCTCCTTACCCGTTCCGTTTTCGCCAATAATCAGCACAGTAGAGTCGGAAGCGGCAGCCAGCCGTGCATGTCTCATCACGCGCAGCATCTCCTGGCTTTTCCCAACAATCATAATGCCTTTCTCGAGCGATAGACCTTCGGCTGCTGGGCTCTCGACACCTTTGGACAGGCCGAAAATCGGCGACGCGCCTTCCGAGGTGTTGATTAGCGTGAGCTGCTCATCTTTCTGTCGTGGCAGAATGCCCTGTTTTTCATAGATCAAATTGAGATTATGAATTGCAGCTGGATTGCCCGGATCGCGGTTCACTACCCAGTTGAACTGCTTGATGGCCTCATCAATCTGGCCATTCTCAAAATAGGCAATGCCGAGGTTTAGATGCGCATCAATCATCTCTTCACCCATAGGCGAAAGCTTCATCACCTTGTGATACTGCTCTATGGCATCGGTGTAGCGCAAGAGTTGGAGATAGAGATCCGCAAGGTTGTGGCAGGCCGAAACCTGGTTGGCATTGAGCTGGATAGATTGCTGGAAGTGTTCAATGGCTTTATCGTACTCTTTGCGCTCTTTATGAATCAAGCCGACGTACAGGTGGCATTCAGCAAGAAAGATGTTTTTGTCTTCGAAGAGGATGCCAAGATAAAAACGGCCGGCCTTGAAGTCAAATGGCGATTTAGTGATTTCGCTGAAGAGCTGCAGAGCGTGGTCAAAGCGCCGCTCGTTAAGCAAAATAATGCCGCGATTGTAATGCATGTCAACATAGTCAGCACCGAGGGCTTCGGCCCGGTCGTACAGCTCCAGGGCCTTCGCCAGATCGCCGCTGTGGAGATATGCGTGACCGAGGTCTTTGGCAATTTCAGGATTTGTCGGATCCGTTGCATGTGCGGCCTGGAGTTTTTTCAGGGCATCGTCATAGCGACCGGCACAAAAGCTACGTATACCTTCAATGTAGCTTTGATGAATTTCGACAATGCGCGAGCCACAGAAGGAGCAGTAGTTGGCCTCGAGGGGAACGGGCTTGTTACACTTATGGCATTTCATTGCGAATTACGCCTCTCCGAAGCAAATGGAATGCGCTGCATGCGCAAATACTCTAGCCGCTCCGTAACGATGTAGCGAAACTTCGGATATCGCTCTAGAAGGTTGTGGTAAAGCTCAATCGCTTCGTCGTAATTTCCCTGCTGTTCAAGCTCATAGCCTTTACGAAATTCTTTTTCGAACTTAACAAGAGTGTTGCGCTCTTTGTCGTTGAGCGTCTTGAGGAGGTAGCCAAGGCCTCCAATTGCTGAGACCGCCAGAAACGACACAAAATAGGGCGGGAAGTGGAGCGAGAGAAGCAAAAACCCCACAGCCGCTAAGCCGTATTCCTCTTTCCTCATCCCTGATCACCTATCTTCTACCATGAGAGGCGCAGTGAAAGCAATAGCTCCACTCCACCATGCTGCATGGTCGTTCTTCTCACAACGTCAGGCCCTAGCGAATGGTAAGCGCAAGAAAAGCTCATCCAGTAACGACCGTTTGAAAGCAACCTCCAGCGCTTTATTGCTTGTACCGATACAAACCGCTATAAGCCTATTTCACGCTTGTCTTACCCTTATCTCTCAAGTATAGAAGATATATATATTACTGATATCAAGAAATCAATATATGTTGAACATTTTTCTGGCATTTGGATTTTAACTTCTATAAAAAAGTATAGCTCCTTATTATCTGAAATTCAACGACTTTTTGAATGGCTGGCTGTTACATGCATCGGTTTTTCGTAAATGTCGCCCGCATTGAACCTGGTCAAACTGTGGCACTGGGTCGCGACGAGAGTCACCACCTTTCCACCGTGCTAAGGTTGAAGCATGGGGAGCAAGTTTTGCTCTTTAACAATAGCGGGAAGCAGTATCGTGGCGAGATTGTCACCGTTTCATCCCGCAGCAGCATCGTGCGCATTTTGAAAGAGGAGCGGATCGCAGTTGAGGCGGCAAGACTGGTGATCCTGTGTCCGGCTCTTACAAAACACGCAGCCATGGATCTCATCGTGGAGAAGGCCGTTGAACTTGGCGTTGCCCAGATTCGACCGTTTTTTTCAAAGCGCACGATCATCCGCTTTAGAACAGGGGCATCCAGGCTTTCGCGCTGGCAAAAAACCATTCTGGCCGCAACCAAACAGTGCGGCCGAACCCGCCTGGCGGACATTCACGCGCCAGTTTGCTTTGAGGCAATGATCAAAGCGCTCCCAGCTGATGCTCTTAAGGCTCTCCTTTGGGAGAAGTTGCAAGGAAAGCTTCTCAGTACTTTTCTCAGGGAGAATGTGCCCGTATCGGCATCACAACCTCTTGTGCTCGCGATTGGGCCGGAGGGAGGATTTGAGGAGAGCGAAGCGCAATACGCTGTGGAACAAGGATTTCATCTCGTCTCGTGTGGAAAGCGGATCTTGCGGAGCGAGACAGCAGTGCTTGCGGCTCTCGCCACGGCGATGGCTCATATTGGAGAAATATAATGGGGTTACGGCCCGTTTTTTGCGCCACCCGAACAACAGCGCTGGCCGCTCCGCTTACTCATTCCGCCTTGTTATATGGTATAGAGATCCCCCTGGCGCGCCACTGAAATTTCGGACTGATCAATCGAAAAGTCATCGCTGATATGCACCAGTTTCATCTTGCGGGTGATGGGTATCGGCAGGGCAACTAGATCTTCGTACGGCGTGTGGCCTCCGTAGTTCGTCTCGTGCAGAATCAAATCCGCATCGCTCAAGAATTCAATATGCGCCCGGTCAAATGATGTATCAGCGCTGTATCCTATGGACTTCCCTTTGTAGGCAATCTTAAACCCGAAGCAAGGCAGGTAATGCTTCGTTCGACGAATGGTAATTTGCACATTGTGCAGGGCTGTTGCTTTACCCTCCTCCAGAACACGTACGTCAAAATAGTCTTCCAGCTTAAGCGGATGCCTTACCTGAAAGGTGTCGTCAACGAACTGCCCCATAGCTCCTTTTAGCTTATGCTCCCAAAGATTATCCGCAACTTCACGAATCGTGTAAATCACGGGTTTGATCTTCTGAATATACTTCTTGAAATATCCAAAGCCCTCCAGCCCGTTGCAATGGTCACCATGGAGATGGGTAATGATCACGTGGTTAATGTCATGGAGATCCAGGCGATAGCCCGAAGTCTGGGATGCTTCATATATCATTTTCCGCAGCGGCTCGGGGCAATCCACCATAATTTTCTCTCCTCCTGCAATAACGACAAAGCTCGTTGCGTAATACAGGCGAGAGAAATAGTCCCCAATACCCGTAATAAGCAGCTGCAAATTCTGCTCAGTTTGGTGCTGCACGAGTGCTGACCGTCTTTGGCTCTATGAGAGAATGCTCAACGTGGATTCGTGTGCCGGCGTGAAGCCGCACGGCTGTCTTTCCCACCGAAAGGATAGAAAAGCACTCCGTGACTTCGTCACGCTACGACGAAGCCAATCGTGGCCAGCGAAAACACGAGAGTCAAGAGAAAATAGTGTAGACTAAAAGGAAGAATCGGAGGCACGCTGCCCATGTGCTTAGGTACTCAGCTCATAGGCCAACGCATCGAGCAATTGTGTGATGATTTTCGCGTCGAAAGGCACTTCAAGATTGGGAAGAATCTGGGGGTCAGGGAGTTCTCCGTTGATTTCCTTCTTCAGGATTTTAAAGAAGACCTTTGTTACCTGCTTGTCAAATTGCAGATTCAAATACGCACAAATCTCATCAATCGTTTTCTCCAGCGACATGCGCCGGCGGTACGGCCGGTCAGTAGTCATAGCGTCAAAGGCATCAACAAAGGTAATAATTTTCACGGCCAGACTAAGGTCTGCGTCGCTAAGCCCATCGGGATACCCGTGACCATCACCACGCTCATGGTGGTGCCGAATAATATCGGCAATATTGCGCCAGGGAAACTTGATATTCCGAATAATCTCAGAGCCGATGAGCGGGTGAAGATGAATCTCGCTTTTTTCATCCTTGCTGAGAGTTTGCTCCTTGTTCAGAATCACCTTATCAATAACGATTTTCCCAATGTCATGCAGCAGTCCCGCAATGTAAATACCTTCTAAGTCCTCCTTTGAAAAGTGCATTTCCCGTGCGATTGCTACCGCATACTTTGCCACTCTCAGTGAGTGATTCTGGGTAAAGGCATCCTTAGTATCAATTGCCACAGCGAAGGCCTTCACAGTATCGTAGTAAATCTCGCGCATATTTTCGTAGAGCTGCTTGATTTCCCGCATCTTCTCCTGCAATGACAAGAACATCTGATGGTTATGAATGGCCACAGCGATACTGTTGCTCATCACCGGCAGAAGGTCAAAATCCTCCTGATTATAGCTTCGCCGCGAGAGCTTTGGTCCCAATACAATCGCACCAATGAGTTCCTTGCGGGTAACCAGGGGGATGAAATACTGCGCTTGCATGTGCGCAAGCCGATCGCGTACTCCTTGAACAAAACCTTTTAATCCAGGTGGCGGGGAACCCAGAGCGACATGACGATTGCGCCCGATGAGATGACGCATCTGGGCTCGAGTGACAGGGAGATGATTATCCTGCCTGGCGTCGAATCCCTTGATGGCAATTGGAACGAAGGCCAACTCTTCGCGGTCAAAGTGAAAGATCGCCCCTCTTGACACCGATAGGGTACCTAAAACCATATAGAGTGTGGCCTTGACCGTACGATGAAAAGGACGGTGGGACGTGATTTCCTCGCTTAAATCGGTCAGGGTAGCGATATGAAAGAGGTGCTTTCTCAGGTCCGTCGACGTGCGCCGTGCCATATGCCGCGCTAGCATCCTTTCTAGGACTTCTTCAAGAGGTGCGCCACTGCTTGCTCTTCTGTATCGAAGATTTTAGCGAACTTAGATAGCTCGAGCATACGAAAGATCTCTTTACTCACCCTATTAGCATTTGTAAAGTACAGAGTCCCCTTAACCTGTAACACCTTTTCAATAACGCCGATGAGAATAGAAATGCCCACGCTATTGATCAGCTCAGTGCGTTCGAAATTTATGATGAAGTTTTTAATACCCTTCTTGAGGTAATACGAGCAGCGCTCGTCAATTTTCTCGCCGCCAAGATTGTTAATATAGCCATTCACATACAGCACGACGTACTTATCGTGAACTCTGTCCGTGACGGAAAACTTCGCCATATCAGGGTGTCTCGCCTTCCGTGGCTTCGCTTGACGTCGTCTGCTGCTCTGGCGGGTGCTTTAACTTGACCATGCGCAATCGCGTTCCGTGTTCCAGCATGTCGAATTCAACGTCATCCATAAGGCTCTGGATCAGTTTGATTCCCCAGCCGCGCTTGTTCGGGTCAATAACTTTTTGCGCGATAGCTGGCTCGCCGACGGGCCCTAACTCTAGCGGCGGGCCTTCGTTCTCCACCCAGACTTCAACACGATCCGGCTTGGTGATAAAATGCAGCCGAATCTTCTTCTCCTTATTTGGACTGTATTCAATAGCGTTGATACACGCCTCGATAATGGCCATTTTCATCTGGCCAATCGCCTGCTCATCAAAGTCCGCGTTCTTGGCAATTTGCTCTATCGCATTTGCCGCTACCAGCTCTGCATCAGGAACTATGGGTAAGGTCAGCTTAAACTCCGTGACTTCCCGCGCTTCTGTGGCAGGAGCTTCAGTTTCAGGTGCTGCCTCTGCCGCATACTGACGAAAGGGGACTTTCTCGGCCGTGGACAGACATTCTCCGATCAGCCCGAGCTGCACCAGATTAGACGCATACATATTGTAATTCTGGATCAGCTCCAGGCTCTCCTCAGAGAATGTATCTTTTCCAACGATCCATTTGACCAGGCCGACTCGCCCGAAACGTTTCTGCAACCGCAGACATTTGGCCTGGAAATCTTCGACCTCTACCGATGTCACGGGCGAGGCCGACTCCAGCAGCTCAACCAACCATACCACCTCATTCCCACTTGAGTAGAGGCCACTCTTGAAAGCGTAGCTCGTGAATACAAACGGGTTATGATACGTCTCGGTTGAGGGCGTGACATCCAGTGGTACGATCTCTTTGCTCGTGCCAACAACCTGCGGTAGCGTCATGGTTCTCGGGTGCTTTCTAATCTCGCCCAGTGTGATATCGGAACCGCTTGTACCGTACTGTTCGCTAAAATCTTGATAAGAGAACAGAATTTGAGGGATTTGCTGACAGTCGAACGAATTGAGGATTTGTTCGAGTTTCTTCTCAATTCCGCTTCGCTCACGTCTGCGCTGAAAACGCGCCATATCCTTGAGCTTCCGCTTGATCACATCACTAGCGACACGGTCGCGCTGCATGCCCTTCACTTCAGTTTCGTAAAGCACCAGGAAGCAATCCCGCATTATTGCATCCTCAGCCACAGCGACCTGACCAAAATCGAAGTCAACGATTCCGAGCTGTTCAAGATCGCCCAGAATCTCGCGCACCTCCTCCGTAGATCGGCTGAGACGATGTGCCAGATAGTCCAGCGAGAACTTCATCTGAGGAGCTACCGTCACTGTGTGAAAGAGTCCAAGTGCGTGCTTGCGCCGCAGCGGATCGCGAATTTGATTCTTGAGCAGCGCTGTCCAGTAGAAATGTGTATGCCCGGCGATAACTTCCTCAGCATAGATGGTCTGGCAACTGCGTATTGACGTCAATGCCACCTGTTGCTTTTGCGCCTGGTGCACAATGTTGCGAATATAGAGCGGGTTTCCGCCGATCTGCTCAACAAAATCAACCAGGAATTCCTTCCTATATGGCACTTGAAAGCGCTCGCACAGCTGTTCGAACATTTGCAGTGCGTCATGGTGTCCGAATTCCTGCAGTTCCAGCCGTTCCAGATCGGCCAAGCTCGTACTGCCGCCAACGATCCCTTCAATCAGCTTCCTCGACGACCCAGAAAAGAGGTGCGGACAACGCCGCGATTGTACCACCTGCTGATACAAACCGAGCACGTGAAAGGGCCCGATGTCGGTGCGCAGATCCTTCACTCGCTGAAACTCGTCAATGATGACATAGAGTCGGCAGTCGTTATGATGAGCGACATAGTATGGCGCCAGGATTGCACTCTTCAGGGCATTCAGGTAGTCGCGCTCGGCCAGACTCTCTTCACACTGCGGGATCAAAGTGGCCAGCCAGTTCTCGCCAAAATCTTTCGCCAGATCCACCAGGCGCCGCAGAGAAAGCGTATGGTGGAATGCGCCATAATCCTCTTTGTGTTTAAAGGCCAGGTATTGCCGAAGAAACTCGGCGAGATAATTGCGAACAAAATCGGAAACAAAAAGGCATTCGGCACTGACATTGTAATAAATCGGGACAATATCGTCCTGCTCCCAGAACAGCCGGTGATAGCTGCGCTTAAGTACTTCACTTTTGCCAATGCCTCGGCTGCCGAAGAGGATAGCACTGCGGGTGCGTGCATGCGCTGTATTCAATCCCATGCGAACGATATACTCTACTTCCCGATCGCGATCGAAAAACTCGCTTTCGGGCAGCATGGGGAAAAACTGATTCGTTGTTTCCATGGTATTTCAGGCCTGCCTTACTGGCGGTGTCGTGTCTCTTAGTTGCGCGCACCGCAGCTCATGCGCCGCTGGGAAAGTCAATGATATTTCTATCTTTAAACACCTCGTCAAACAACACCAGCTTGTTCTTGCCTTCGCGCTTGGCTTCATATAGCGCAATATCTGCCTTGCCCACCAGATCTTTCTCATCCTTGGCATCAACAGGAAATGATGCCAGGCCAATACTTACGGTCAGGCGATCACGCAGATTGTCCTCGCTGTCAGAAGTCCCGAGGTGGTCAATGCGTGCGATAATACGTTCGGCAATCGAGCGAGCCGTATTCTTCTCAGTTTCCGGCAGAATAATGAGAAACTCTTCACCGCCAAACCGCGTCACAATATCAACCTTCCGCACTGTAACCATGATCGTTTGTGAAATTAGCTGAAGTGCCTGGTCACCTGCCTGATGGCCAAAGCCATCGTTGTACTTCTTAAAATCATCAATATCCAGTAGCAGGAGGGAGAGGTGACGGCCATAGCGCCGCGACCGCGACATTTCTTCGGCCAGCCGCTCTTCTAGAAAACGCCGATTGTACAATCCTGTCAGGCTGTCAATAGATGATAACTTTCGTAAGGTTTCCGAGCGTTCATAGTAGTGCATCCGCTCGATGGCCAACGATACGTAAGAGAGAATCGAAAGGAGAGTTTGCAAGTCGTCGTCCGAGAAGGGCCTGCCTGTCAATCGATCTGCCACATTCAACACCCCCGCCACGTGGCTGTTCACGCGCACCGGCACGCAGAGAAAGGACTTGGTCTTATAGCGAGGATTACTCGGACGCGCAAAACGCGGGTCGCTTTCAATATTTCGGACAACTAGCGGCTCCTTCTCGCGAAATACACGGCCAGCAATGTGTTCGCCCGGACGAATCCGAACGTGCGTGAGCGCATCCTTGGGAAAGCCTGTCGTTACCTTAACCAAAAGCGAATCCATCTGTTCGTCGTAGATAAACAAGGAACAGAGCTGGGCTTCCAACAATTTGGCAATCTCCTCTACCAAAAAGCGGTACACTTCCTCCTCTTCACCCGACGATCTCACCTGAGCGTGCAAATCAGAAATAAATGTCAGAATCTTCTGATGGGAATCCAGCTGCGAGTGAAGCTCGGCACTTTCGTGCGTGAGTGCAATCTGGCGGAAGAACGACGAAACAATGGAATAGGCGGTGTTCTCCAGCCGTGTGTTGAGGAGTATGATAACGCCATGTTGCTTCTCGCTAAACCGAAACGGGAAAATGTACAGACACTCAATGGCTGGCGGAAATCCGAATTCTTTGATCAGGCCGGGAGAATCCACAAATGAGGGATCTTTTGTGGCAAGCACCTTTGCGGCCCAGATATCAAATTCCCTGCGATGAGAGGTTTCAAAGACGTCCTTATGCCGCCCCAGGCTGAATTCGGCGCTAAACTGCTTGCGTTGCTCATCGAAGGCCAAAATGCCAATGGTATTGATCTCAAACAAGTTCAGCAGCATATTGGCCACGTAAGCATAAATCTCTGACGGCGTGCTGTAGAGATTGAGATTCAGACAGGTATTAAACAGCGTAAGCAGACGCACAACATTCTGGTAGTAGAGATCCTGGGAATACAAATTCTCAAGAATCACTTTTGCTGAGGATTCAACCAGGCGGAAGCCACGCTCGAATTCTTCCCACTCCTTGAATCGCACAAGCTTGCTCTGCTCGACAAACTTGTCAAAATCCTGATACTGGTGGGCATGTTGCAGGAGAGATGAAAAATCTTTATGCGAGGTAAAGACGCGACCACCAAACAGGAAGAGCTCCATAACATCATTCACACAATAGGGAATTACGAAGTTTGTCAATTGGGCAGGGCACTTGAATGTGTATGGAGCTCGGATCTGGCGAATCTCGTCCAGCGACTCTCCACAGAAGGTCTGACAGCGCAGGGATGGATCTGGGAAGTCCCGCAGAAACCGGCAAAATAGGTTCTCATTGCTGGCAGCGCAGATCGGCGTCCCATCTGGCAGAAAGGTCTGAAGAGTAAACCCGGTAATCCGAGCCAGGTCGTCCTGCATCCGCTGCCAGATGCCCACATTCATAGGGCCCGAAAATGTTTTTGAAAATCGCGACGGTCCCATAGACAGCCTAACTTAATGGAGCTGTGGTATCGCTTTCATCGAGACAGGAGCACGACCAGCAGGAGCACAGACACTACAAGCGCAATTGGCAGAGCCTTGGCGAGGCTTGAAAGCGTAAAGAAAAGACCTGCTTAGCGGCGACGTCAAAAACACGCCTGCCAATTTTCTCCAAGTTCACCCACATTAATCTCTTATCGTATAAACCATCCCTCAACTTGAGTCAAGAGTGGACACGTTACATCACGGGAGATTCTGCATACAATCCTTGGCAATTGAACTAAAACGGTGCAGTCTGCAAGCAAACCGACTGGTTTTGCGTATATCATGTAGTCGTCCCAGCTGATTGAATACCCCTCCAGCCTACGATTAAGCCAGAGTGATAAAATGGCAAGGAAAACTACCAAGAATTATATTGACTTTTCCATGGAACGCAACATAAAAAACAGCTGTGATTATCCTCTGAAAGTCAGAAAGGGAATAAGTGCCTTTTTCCAACCTTTTTGCTCTAAAAAACTCAATTTGTAAGTCTGCCCGCAAGCATGGGGGTATAGCTCAGATGGGAGAGCACTGCGCTGGCAGCGCAGGGGTCGGGGGTTCAAATCCCCCTACCTCCACCAATAACACCTCGCATACCTAATACGGTTTTGGAGTAGTCATAATGCTTCGTATTGGCTGCTTTTAGGGCATTTTCGGCACAAATCAGACACGAAGCAGCTCGCTTTTTGTGCTGTAATTTCTCGTGTTGTCTTCTGTATATTTTACCTCATCAATTGCAGCATCACGATATAGACGTTGTATTCCCAGGACGCCCGATCAATTTATCCTCAGGTTCGTAAAAGGCCTGGGCCAATGGCCAAGATTCCCTGCCAGGTGCAACGTAGCGCCCTATTTCTCCTCGGTCAATACAGGCCTTGATTATTCGCGTGCAGTAGTATGATGGGCTATCCCTTGCAATAGGGGAAAGGGGTGCAGGGTGCACAATCCAGCGGGCACTCCCAGTAAGAAGTAGGTTTCAGCCCAAAACCATATTACTGCGGATTGCTATGGTTCCAATGGGAATAAACTCGATCGGAATGCGGCGTGAATCTCAGGGTCAGTTAGAGCACAGGGGGTCATTGCTGATTCAGATCTGGTATTCATCGAGCCCCCTTCAAAAGGGCTGCGTTGTGCTGGGCCTTTTGCTTGCGTCGCTTCTGCGGCTCCGCGATCTCACTCTCACAGCGTTTGGAATTGATGAAGGGATCGCCAGCATTCTCGCGATCCAGCTCAACCACTACGGGATGTTTCCCCTGGTAGGCGTCAAGACGAGCCTCTTCTTTTACAACCCACCGCTCTTAATCTTCTTTCTTTCGCCGCTCTACCTGATTTCTACCAGCCCTGTTTTGTCAATGGCGGTTATTGCTTTGCTCGGAGTCCTAACCGTGGGCATTATATATGTAATTGCCTGGCGCTATTGCGGCGAACGGGCAGCCACGGTGGCAATGCTTGCTGCAGCGGTCTCTCCCATGGCAGTGCTTTACTCGCGTGGCCTGTGGGGACACGATTTCATTCCGTTGCTTTCAACCCTGCTCTTCTTCGCCGTGCTCAGATGGATTATTGATTGGAATACACGCTCTTTATTCTGGATTCCACTGCTAATTCTGTTGGCGCAGCAGTTCCATTTCTCCGGCGCGCTGCTATGGATTAACGTTCTGCTGGCCTTGATCTTATTTCGTCCCCCATGGCGCTGGAAACCGCTGGCACTTGGATTTGGCCTCGGTCTTCTTCCCTACGTCCCTTATGGCATCCATCTCGTTAAGACGCGCCTTGAGGATCTCAAAATCATTCTGCACGTGATGTTCTCGGGCGCTGATAGCCTGCCGCAGGCAAAACAGTATCCCTTTCTTCCCGCATTCAACTTTCTGAGCGATGGTGGGCATCATGATCTGATGGGCGAAAATTATGGCGCATTTGTGAACATGATACCGTTTTACGCGCCGCTGCGCACGGCCATGGGAGGAATATTTGTCCTGCTCATTCTCTGGGCTATATGGCGATGCTTGCGCACGATTCGCTTACCAGAGCAAGGAAAGTCGCTAGCCAAGGCCGGGGAATCCACATTGCTCTGTTTGATCCTCATCTGGATAGGAGTGCCAGTTCTTGCATTTTCGCTTGTGCGGACAGCCTTCGTGACACCCTATTTGCTCCCCATGTTTCCTGCCATATTTATCTTGCTAGGCTGGGGAGCAAAGCGGCTGGCAAATGTCGTTGCTCAAGAGAGAAGACGGTGGTTGTGGGGAATTGCGTGCATTTTTCTGGCACTCTGGAGTGTCAGCCAGATAGCGTATCTACACACGGGAAACGCACTGCTGGCGCGGGCAACCATGCAGGATCGGTTTTTCACCTGTCTGCGCTACCAATGGCAAGTTGTCCAGTTTATCAACTCCAAACAAGGTGGAAAGAACTGCCTTGTGGTTCAAGACATGCGCAAGGCGAGTACCGGTATAGATTACAACTACTTTTATCTTTTCTGGCGCATTGCAGGTGACGTCAATCCATTTCGCGATCTGGAGGGCTTTGACACGCTCTTTTTAATCCGCGACGCTAAGGCCAAGCTCTCGGCAACCTATGCAGAAGAATTGAAACGTTATCCTGCGCGCGACTTTGGGACAGCCCGCGTCTATATCATGCCTCGCGCCAGGCTTACGCCATATCTCACTCAGCTGTTCGACCTGACCCATAGCCCTTCGCCGCAGCAGTAGTAGCTCTGGTTCTTGTTGTCCGGGCTGAATCCGTCCTGGTAAAATGCAGGATTCGATCTCTGAGATGTGTCTCTTTTTCATTGTTAAGAGCGGCACATGCGAGAAAGATCCGTGTTGTTATCCAACCCGATTTTCTCGTGTGTCACCTTTTGCCTTTCCGTACGTCTAAGGACATAGGAACTTGTTGGTTACACAGCAAATGCGGGGAGATCTTGCACTATGGTATCCCGGCACACAGATGGGCACGCGCTATAATATTCTTATTGCATAGTCAAACTTTACAGGGTATGTTATAGTCCTTCTTACAAGGGAATTTGCAATGAAAGCCAGTAGCCCCGGGCTTTCTGTCCCTATTCATTGCTGCTGATACGAGGAGAGCTAATGCGGTCACGTGTGCGTTTGAGGAGCCCGTTTTTAGGCCTTCTTGTTGTAGTGCTTGTCGCTTGCGCGCATCTCACGAATCCAACCCTACAAAGCGATCTCCGCTCAGCAGACCAGAGCTTTAACAACAAACAATACGGCATCGCTGTAACGAAGTACCTCTCGCTGCTAGAGGGTCTCGAGCCTGGCACGACGCATGCCAGCGTCCTGTTTAGACTGGCAGAATGTTACTACAATCTCAATTCGTACTATGACGCCCGCCAGAGTTTTGAATCCTACCTTAATCTCTACCCTGAAGGAGAAGATGCAGATCCAAGTAGGCGCTACCTGGAGAAAATCCGCCGGGAATATGATAAGAGAGAGGCACAGTACCAGGCCGGGATTCAGAAGGAGATGGAGCGGATCAGTGAGCTAAAGGCGTTGGTGGAGAAGAATTTTCAGGATGCCAGCTACCACTTTGAGCTGGGTAATGCCTACTGGAATCTGGCGCAGTATCAGGAGGCAGTAAAAGAATACTTTCGGGCTATTGAATTGGACCGGTCGTATAAGGAGAACGCGTTGATTAAGTCGCGTCTTATTTTTGACCTGGAAGGCAACATAATACCCTTTACGCCGCGGGAGCGCGTTGAGCTGGAGCGCGAGAAACAACCGATTGTAATCTACAACACTTACGCCTCGCCCGCAAGAGATTGGTATAAGGGCCAACAGAATATGTACATCGTGACGGGACAGGCGAAAAACCAGAGTACCAGGCCGGTGTTAAACCTCCGCATTGAAGTAACGCTTGTTAATACTTATGGCAATGTGTTGGATGTCAAAACAACCTACCTGGGCAACCTTTTTCCGCAAGAAGTTCGATCTTTCAGAGCAGACTTTGCCAATATCAGCGATATTGCAAATATTGATCGTTTTGAATGCGAACCCAAATTCGCTAGATAACAGAACCGCTAAAGCCATGAGAACAAAGCACGGTTACAGGCTGGCACTGCTATTTGTGCTGGCGGGATGTTTCTCCTACTCTTCGTTTTGCAGTGATGAACACGTGCAGGTTCGTATCAAGGCGAAAATCATTGAATGGAAGTTAGACAATGCGCTGGACTACGGGATCAGCGCTCTCTACACCCGCAACCTAGGCGCAGGCTCGATTATCGAGAGCGCAGATCTGACGTTCCCCACACAAACTGCTATTGATCGAGGCGTCAAGCTTTTCTTCGACAGCCTGAACGCTGATAGTGGCGCAATTGAGCTGGTGCTCGAGGCGCTGGAAGAAGAAGGAACAATCAGGGTGTTGTCAGAGCCAAATATCACTGTAGTGCAAGGCCATGCGAAGCCCGCCAAGGTATCTACAGGAGCAAAAGTGCCATACGAAACCACTCAGGTGGCGGGGGCGACGGTAGTGCAGGTTACGGACTTCCGCAACACTGGGGTAACACTGACCATCGAAAAAGTTAAAGTCGTAAACGATGACTACATTCAGATGCAGCTGAATGCAACCGTCGCCGGCCTAACAGGATATGTGGCGATTGCTATTGACAAGGATGGAAATCCAATCTCGGTTCCCGAGCTGTCAAGCCGGTCACTGACCAATACGATTCTGGTAAAAGACAGGACTCCATTTATTGGAGGAATTCTTAAAACTACCTCCAGGCTGAAAAAGGAACAAGGAGTTCCCTTTTTATCAAGCATACCGATCCTGGGGTACCTTTTTAAAAGCCACCATTCCACTAAGTCTGATACCGAGCTCATTTTCCTGATTACGCCGGAGATTCTGAGGACGCGAATGCCGACGGGGTCGTTTGCAGCGGATGAGACGACGACTCCCATTTTGCATCAGGCTTCGCCAGAGTCATAGAGCTGAGGCCCCTGGAGCTGCCAATGCGTTTGCTGGGGAGCGCAAAAACAATGTCAATCAGACGGATCATTGTGACGGTTGCCTTGACCGTCCTGGTCGTAGTGGTGTGCAAGGCCGCGCTTGCCGAAGCGCCAATCGAGCCATCCAAAGCAGCCGGGAAACCTTCCACAGCTGGACAGCCCGCCTCTGCGCCTTCGAACCCCGAGCTCCCACGGCAGATCGCCATTGAGGGCCTTGTGGTGGAAGTGGGGGAGAATATGACCAGAGAACTGGGCCTCGAGTACAGCTACAACCGGAGCGAAGCCCGGAGCCCGAGCAGTGTGTTGAAAGGCGCAACGTTTCGCTTCCCGATGCCAGCCCGCAGTCTGACTGTGCCGGATTTTGTTGATACAGATAGCACCTTCAAGATCGAGCAGGAAGATCGTGAGCTCGGACTCGGAGTTAATATTGTTGGCATGGACATCAGCCGCGGAATCCTTGCCGCGCGATTGAGAGTGCTGGTGAACACTGGAGACGCAGAGATTAAATCGCAGCCTATGGCCGTTGCGCTGGAAAATACTAAAGCGATCATAGAAACAGTGGATGAAGTACCGTTTCAAGATGTGAAATTCCTGCCAGGACAGACATCACCGCTGCTTGATGTCTCGTTTGAAAAGGTAGGCGTAAGACTGGAGGTGACACCAACAATCGAAAATGAGAAGCTCCGTCTGGTGCGCCTAAATATCGAGAAGATCGAGGTAAGCAGTGTTACGAGCTTTATCACCATTCGCGGAGTATCACGGCCGCTTTTTGCCAAGTCGGACGCCTCAACCGAAGTAGTAATACCAAGCGGAGAAACCCTGGTCATCGGTGGGCTAAAATCGCAGCGCGACCGCCGCGCCATCAGCGGCATTCCCTTTCTCCAGAAGATTCCGCTAATCGGCCTGCTTTTTCGCAATAATAAAGTCATCAAGGAGCAAACGGACGTTCTCTTTTTTATCACACCGTACATCCTCGAGCCTGGCGAAAATCCGATTCTGCCTGTGGATTTTGTCCATTATCCATTAAACCCGTCCTGACCATAGCAAGCTTCCCCCCACTTGTAAGCCCTTGCTCGTAGCCTTTGATTCTTTAGCCAAAAATATCGCCGAAAAACTGTGGCAGGAAATCGCGCCGGAGCCAGTTGAGATAATGGCAGCCGACGTGGATGTTCTTGTCCGGATCGAAAACTTCCTCATCGAAAAGCCATGTCTCTCCCAATCGTTGCATTGTATCATCCCAATCCTCGCGGATGATTTGCATCAGGCCGCGGGCATCCGCACGCGATACGCAACGTGCATTGAAATTTGATTCAACCTTGATAATCGCTCCCACCAGTTGTGGGTCGAGGTTATAGCGCTGTGCATACTTCTCAATCAGATGATCGTATTCGCTCTGAGGAATTTCATTTTCCAGCCAGTGCAAGACCTTGGACACGTACGATACCGTCTCTTTGTAGCGCACTTTTCCATTGTACGACACTACAGCCCAGGGGCCGGCATTGTAAGCCTGGAGAATGAGCGAGATGGCCTTGACGTTCAACGGCGTTGAAGGTGGCCGGTGGATTTGTTCGGCCACAACACGTTGCGTCCTTTCAAAAAGCATCTGGTTGTCATAGAGAAAGTCGAGGTTGAATGGCTTTTCCCCAACGTCTTGACCCAGCGCGGCGATTTCCTCCTCAGCGAACTGCGCGCCAATCTCTGCTAGCCATTCCTCCGCGGCTGCATTGCTCGGATCGTAGGCAAGGACAATGGCGAACTCTTCAGCTGCCAGGCGATTCTTCTTGCGTCGCACAAGTTGTTCGCCAAGCAACAGATGAACCTGGGGAGCAGTAGGGTCTAACGAAAGAGCCTGCTGGATCATCAGGTACCCATCGCGGTCGCGCAACTGGGCAAACGCCTGATGCGCAAGAAAATAGTACGCCTGGGCAGCACGCTGCTTCAGCCCCGGGGTGAACCACTCATTGGGATATTGAGCCAGGAGGCCGAGATACAAATCAGCAGCTCGGCGATAGTTCCCTGATTCGAACGCCGCTTCAGCACGCGGCAGCTCCACTTCCTGATAGATGGCCTGACGCACTTGCTTCAACCGTTCAATTACCACGTCCTTCTGGGTCGTGACGGCAAGAGCCTTAAGATAATAGTCTTTTGCCTCCTGGAACTGCCGCCTGCGAAACGTCTCATCACCAATCCGGACTAGCGCTGTATCATGCGGTTCTTTGACAACCGTTTTGATGCGCTCTTTTCGCAAAACGAAGATTGTGTTTTTGACCTGCACCTGATATGCGTCTGCGGTCTCACTGATAATAATGCCTTGGATTTTCTGGTTGTTTTGCAAGACAAGAATGTCAGCGCCTAGC
>CAYVXD010000034.1:0-32599 GCA_964454265.1 uncultured Candidatus Sumerlaeota bacterium
AACTGACTTTGCCATAGGCACCAACCCATCATTTCAAGTTTGAAGATGCACTAGCCAACAGCGAGGCGACAGCGGACTTCCCTGCGCGAATAGGCGTCATATCCAGCGTCCTGCCTGCCGGATGAATACCGAATATAGTCCAGATGCAGACCGTCAATATCATAACGCGCAAGCAAATCCTTAAAGTAGTTGAGCATGAACTGCTGTACCCCAGGATGCGCAGGATTGGCAAACAGATGTGCTGGTTCCGAATCGCTTGTCGGCTTCCCGCTCCGAAGTAGCAGTAGCCAGTTGGGGTGAAGGTTAAATAGCGGTGAGCGGGGTAGATCAGGATATTTCGCCGTATCTACTTGCCAGTAAAAGACTTCCACCCATGCATGAATCTGGAGATTTCGCTTATGTCCTTCAGTGAGAAAGATCTGCAGCACGTCGGTCTTTCCGTATTCCGGACATGGAGGGACAATCGCGTTAGGGTAGAGTGTGAACCCGTGGTAAAAAGTCTCTACAAGAACAAGGTTGAACCCTGCTTGTTGTATTTGATCTAACATCTCAGGGATGGCCGAAATGTCCTTGGGAGGGCGCAGCCAGAGGCATCTGGCCTCCACAGCAGTCTGACCGGATGCACTAAAGATTGACGAAAAAGATACGATAAGGCAAAAGACGACTGCATATATTCTAAGCCTGGGCAGCCGATGGGGTGTAGAGGCCATGGAGACACTCATTGTAACCTCTCTTAAACTTTGAATCTACTGGTGCATGCCTATTTTTGCAATGGATATAGAAATCTTACGTGCGGAGCAAGTTTTTTCTTGCTTCCGCTGCCATGTTTTGAGTATAGGAAGAGTTGTGTTTGGCAAGGTAATTTTATTCCGCAAAAAGGTGTGATTGGGGGAGTATCTGCATTACCTTGTGAGTTTGCTTGGAAGGAGTGCGTGTTCTTTGCAATGACAGTTACAGCAGACTGAGAAGAAAAGGAGGGTAGGATTCATGACTATGCGCAAAGGATGTGTGGCAGTGGTGGTTGGTGCAGTAATTATGCTGTTGATCTATCCGGTCTTTGGCCAACAACAGACAGTAGGCGAGGAACTCCAACCTGCTGAAAGAGCCGTGCTCCACACCGCGTCTATGGAAACGTCTCCTGTGCTTATGGAAATGTCGGCGGAGCAGTGTTACTGGAAAGGTGTGCAGGCAATTCGTGATGGCGAGTATCGCAAAGCGATTGTTGCGTTTTCCACTGTCCTGGCCAAAGATCCAGGATACGTGAGGGCTCATTATCAAGTTGCCCGTGCATTGATCGGCATGAACCGGATTGACGAGGCGGCGCTCCATGCAGCCGAGGCTGTGGAACTCATTCCAGATAATGGCTCCGCGCACCGGACCCTGGGCCGCGTGCAACGCCTTCAGGGCGACCTGAACGCAGCTATGGAGAGTTTTCAAAAGGCCTGCGAGCTGGAACCAGAGGTTGCGTGGAACTTTAACAATCTCGGGCTAGTTTATATTGAGATGAGCCGCTTCGAGGACGCCAGGGAGGTTTTACAAGAAGCTGTCAGGCTGGACGATTCGCAGTACGTGATGTTTAACAACCTTGGCGTTGCCTGCATGCAAAGCGACGATGCAGAGGGGGCCATGAGCGCATTTGAGAAGGTTCTGGAGCTCAAGCCAGATTTTCCACCCGCGAAAAGGCATCTTGAAATGCTCAGAGCAGAGAAGCCGCCGGAAGATGTGACCATGCCAGAGTGAACTTCGGCTGCACCAAGTAATATGTTAGAAAAGAAAGAATGCGCGGCATGACATGGGGAAGAGTCTGCCGCATCTGATAAAGACGGTGGGGAGCCCCTGCGCGCTGTGCAGTTGTTATAAACAGAACCCTCGGAAATGAAAATGGTGCATTTCCGAGGGTTTTTATGCGGGATCAAGCTCGCGCGTCTGGGCGAAACGGAGTGGGCTAGCCACCTCGACTAATAACATCAACTAACTTGGTCGAATGCTTTTTAGCAATGGTTTTCAGCTTGTCTTCCAGAATCTCCTTGATTGCCACCCTAGTCGGATCAGTCGGGTGATCTAACTCAACCATGGGCTTGCTGCCGGTGTTCAGAGCGCGTGCTCGTTTTGCGATTATGTTAACAAGAGAATACTTTCCTTTTCCTTCCTTATACATCGCAGACAACTTTTCCTCCATAGGGTGTTAGCCTTTCTTATCGTCCTCTACTTCGAATTCTGCGTCAACAACCTCGCCTTCCTGCGTAGGCTCCTCTTTGGTGTCGGAAGGCTCAGCCTGTGCCGTGGTGCCAGATGCTGTAGCCTGCCGGGCAGTGGCCTCACGGTAAAGCACTTCAGAAAGTTTATGACTGGCCGTATTCAGATTATCAATGTCCCGCTTTATATCATCTGTTGACCCACTTGCAAGGGATTTTTTTAGCTGCTCGATGGATTCTTCGATGTTCTTCTTGTCCGCCTGACTCACCTTATCGCCAAATTCTTTCATTGAACGATCCACGGAGTAGATAAGTGAATCGGCCTGGTTTCGCAAGGTCACTTCTTCGCGCTTGTGTTTATCTTCTTCAGCATGGGCGTCGGCGTCCTTGACCATGTGTTTAATCTCGTCCTCCGAGAGCCCACTGGACGACTCGATGCGAATCTTCTGCTCTTTGCCGGTACCGAGATCTCTGGCCGAGACGTGGACGATTCCATTTGCATCAATGTCAAACGTCACTTCAATTTGTGGCACTCCACGTGGCGCAGGAGGAATGCCGACCAGGTCAAACCGACCAAGGGTTCGGTTGTGGGCAGCCATTTCCCGCTCACCCTGAAGCACGTGGATGCTGACAGCCGTCTGGTTATCCGCTGCGGTAGAGAAAATCTCGCTCTTCTTCGTAGGAATGGTGGTATTGCGCTCGATCAGGCGGGTAAAGACGCCACCCAACGTCTCAATGCCCAGTGATAGGGGAGTAATGTCGAGCAGCAATACGTCGCTAACCTCGCCAGCCAGCACGCCCGCTTGAATAGCCGCGCCAATGGCAACGACTTCATCGGGATTCACACCTTTGTGCGGTTCTTTCTTAAAAAGCTTCTTGACGGTTTCCTGCACCAGGGGAATCCGCGTTGACCCGCCTACAAGAATCACTTCGTCAATATTTTCTGCAGTATATCCAGCGTCAGCCAGGGCTTGTTTGCATGGTTGGATGGTGCGTTCAACAAGAGGTGTCATCAGGCGCTCCAGTTGCGCGCGCGATAGTGTGATATTCATGTGCTTCGGCCCCGAGGCATCAGCCGTAATGAAGGGCATATTGATTGTCGTCTCCATAGATGTGGAGAGCTCGCACTTTGCCTTTTCCGCGCCCTCTTTCAGACGCTGCAGGGCCATGCGATCCTGGCGCAAATCAATTCCTGTGTCCTTTTTGAACTCGTTAGCTAGCCAATCAATCACCACTTGGTCAATATCATCGCCGCCCAGGTGCGTGTCACCGTTTGTACTCTTCACTTCAAACACGCCCTCGCCTAGCTCCAGAATGGAGATGTCAAAGGTCCCGCCACCAAAATCGTAAACAGCGATCTTCTCCTCCTTCTTTTTGTCCAATCCGTATGCAAGCGATGCGGCGGTAGGCTCGTTAATAATCCGCAGCACTTCCAGACCGGCAATACGCCCCGCATCCTTGGTTGCCTGACGCTGGCTGTCATTAAAATATGCCGGCACGGTGACAACGGCTTTTGTTACTTTTTCACCGAGATAGTCTTCTGCCGTTTGTCTCATTTTTTGTAGAATCCTGGCCGAAATCTCCGGCGGAGCGTACGTTTCTCCTTTAACCTCAACCAGGGCGTCGCCTTTTGGCCCTTTAATTACCTTATAGGGTACATTCTTGATCTCTTCTCCGACTTCATCGTGTTTCCGGCCCATAAACCGCTTAATGGAGAAAACGGTATTCTCAGGATTCGTAATCGCTTGGCGCTTTGCCACCTGGCCGACCAGAACTTCGTCTTTGGTAAAGGCGACTACAGAAGGGGTTGTTCGCATACCTTCCAGGTTCTGAATAACAATGGTATCCCCTCCTTCTCGCACTGCAACGCACGAGTTTGTAGTCCCCAGGTCAATTCCAATCACTTTACTCATTCGAATCACGCCTCCCTCATCGTGTTTGATAAATTTGCTCTATGATTTTTCTCCATGGTATCTTGCGCTTTCATAGCATATTGGCCCGATAGGCGTCTAATAAGCCATGACACCGCAAGTCCGCCTCTGGCGGGCAAGTCAAAGGATGGACGGCGGTGAGGCATAGAGCCTCACTGCCGTCCTCATTCATGGTGCATGTATCAAGAACGCCAAGACATTACCGACTGTGTCGAGGCTGCATGGTCAACTTAGTACATGCCGCCACCCGGAGGCATTGGAGGTGCCTTCTCCTCTTCCTCTTTGATGTCAGTGACCAGACACTCTGTGGTGATCAGGAGCGCGGCGATGCTCGCAGCATTTTCCAGGGCATGTCGGGTGACTTTTTTTGGATCTATAATGCCGGCTTCGATCATATCCTCATACTCGCATGTTTCGGCATTGAAACCCTTGTTACCCTTGAGATCCTTGACTTTCTCCACCACAATCGAGCCCTCGAATCCTGCATTTTGAGCAATGAACTTGGTGGGGAATTCGAGGGCCTTCTTTACGATATCCACTCCGATTTGCTCATCCCCATCCAGTTTCAACTTATCAAGCGCAGGGATCGTGCGGATAAGCGCCACACCGCCTCCTGGTACAATACCTTCCTCGACAGCGGCACGAGTAGCATGCAGGGCATCTTCCACACGGGCCTTCTTCTCTTTCATTTCCACCTCGGTGGCTGCGCCAATCTTAATCAGGGCAACGCCACCGGCCAGCTTGGCTAGTCGCTCCTGGAGTTTCTCCTTGTCGTAGTCTGAGGTGCTTTCGTCAACCTGGAGCTTAATCTGCTTGATGCGGCCTTGAATAGCCTCTTTGGTGCCCGCGCCTTCGATGATAGTGGTATTCTCCTTCTCTATCCGAATGGTCTTGGCCTTGCCTAGCATGTCAAGGTTCGTGTTCTCCAGCTTCAAGCCGGCTTCTTCGCTGATCACCTTGCCATTGGTCAAGATTGCAATATCTTCAAGCATGGCTTTGCGGCGATCGCCAAACCCCGGAGCCTTAACAGCGGCACAGGAGATCGTCCCACGAATCTTGTTGACCACGAGCGTGGCTAATGCCTCGCCTTCGACCTCCTCGGATACAATCAATAGCGGCTTGCCTTGCTGAACAACCTTTTCGAGCACCGGCAGCAAATCCTTCATCGAGGAGATTTTCTTATCATGAATCAGAATATACGGTTCGTTCAGGACGGTGATCATCTTTTCGACGTCGGTGACGAAATAAGGTGAGAGATAGCCCTTGTCGAATTGCATCCCTTCGACGATTTCCAGCGTCGTGGCGATGCCTTTTGCCTCTTCCACGGTAATCACGCCGTCCTTGCCCACCTTATCCATTGCGTCGGCGATCAGGTTGCCAATGGTCTGATCGTTATTGGCCGAAATGGAGGCAACCTGGGCGATCTTCTTGTGCTCACGGGTTTGCACACTCGCCTTTTTCAGCTCTTCGACAACCACTTCAACAGTCTTTTCCACGCCGCGCTTGATTGCCATGGGATTTGAACCGGCTGCTACGTTTTTCATACCTTCCCGGTAGATTGCCTGGGCTAGCACGGTGGCTGTGGTCGTTCCATCGCCAGCCACATCGCTAGTCTTGCTCGCCACCTCACGTACCATCTGCGCACCCATATTTTCGTAGGGGTCTTCGAGCTCGATTTCCTTGGCCACAGTCACGCCATCCTTAGTGATCGTTGGGGCGCCAAATTTCTTGTCAAGCACGACGTTGCGCCCTTTCGGGCCAAGGGTGATTCTGACCGCATCGGCCAGCTTATCAATCCCTCGAAGGATGGCAGTGCGCGCCTCTTCACTGAACAACATTTGCTTTGCCATATTCTAACGTAACCTCCCTTTTAATTAAATTCCTCGGCTCTTTGCTGTCTGGCAACTCATTTACGAGCCTAAGGCACATTTACCCCACGATCCCCAGGATCTCGCTCTGTTGAATAATTAGATACTCAACGCCGTCAATCTTGACCTCGCTGCCAGAATACTTACCGAATAGTATCTCGTCCCCTTTTTTGACTTCCATAGGGACCCGCTTACCTTCCTCATTGAGTTCTCCTGGCCCAACGGCAACGATTTTGCCGCGCTGGGGTTTTTCCTTTGCCGTGTCTGGAATGTAGATACCCCCGCTCGTCTTGCCTTCTTCTTCTTCGAGCCTTTTTACCAGAACCCTACTTCCCAAGGGCTTAAACCGCATATGTAATCTTCCTCCTTTCTTAGATTTGTTTTTACACTCTTAGCGTAGAGATAACCTCGCAAATTGCATACCATCACGGCAAATTGATTCGGACGCACTTAAGTGCTTTTATAGGAGTATTATACGGAATATTCGTCGAGTCGTATTCTCTTGTTTTTCACAATAGTGTGTCATTTTGACCTGCTCATGACCTGCCCGTGCCTGGACTGTATCATTTTTACGCTTTTTACTGACGCTCCAGTCCATCTCTATGCCTTGGTCTACTAGCTCACCTAAGATGGCCTGCCACAGTCTAAGGTTAGCCGAACGATAATGATTTGTTGCTTGTAGACGCATAGGGGCCTTGCGGTATATAATAAAGGAAACAATAATCGTGCCATATGGATGCGAAAAAAATCATTGTATTGGCAAGTACCTGGGAGATACGATAATGGCTGCAGTCTCATTGAAGAGATTGAGGCGTCTGTTTTCTCAGAACATTGCGCGCTGGAAGTTTCTTCACAGCGTCACTGAGGGGTGATGGCCGATGAGGTGCAGGGCTGTACATTTAAATGAGGTGGGCAGAATAGCAGTTCTGGCCGGGCTTTTCTGCGCCATTATGGCAGTGTGCTTTTTTGTAACTGCTCGTAGTGCGCAAAGCCAGCCGGGTGTGGATTCGGTAGATCTGACGCAAAGGGAGCAGGCGCTCCTGAAACGGGCCATTGATCAGAGTATTGAGAATCTGCGCCGGTATTATGCGCGGAAAGAATACGACAAGGTGTTGGAAGAATGCAAGAATTTGGAAAAGCTGGACCCCAGCAACAATATTGCAGTGTATTATCGTTCGATTGCGAAAATGGGTCAGACCCAGGAGCCGTTCACGGTAGACCTCAGGCAACCGTCTGGCGAGGCAACCGTAACTTCCCCAATGCGTGCCATAGCGTTTCCACGAGTAGTCCCACCGCCATCCCTGGCTGTCGCAGCACCACCTGTAGAGACGCCACACGCGGGCGTGGCGCCGGGAGTTGCAGAGCCAGTTCATCCTCCTGAAGATCAGCCCGAGGCACTGGTGCAGCGTGGTGAATTAAGGGCACGGCAGGAAGCGAAAGCCACAAAGCGCGAGAGGATTCATGAGCTGTTGGCTCAGCCTTCCACCAGGTATATCGTTATTGGGGTTGGAGCTTTTCTTACCTTTTTTATCGTTTTTCAGATTATGCGATCGCGAAGGAAGACAAGACTGGCCATTGAAGCTGCAAGAGCTGAGGTTGTGAGCAGAGCTGAGGCAGCAACAACGGAGCTGCCGTCCGGACCGCCGCTCTTGGAAGAACGTGTAGATGAAAAAACAGAACCCCTAAGCCCTGTGGCCGAAGAGTTAGAACCTGCGGCTCTGTATACTGACATGCCGGTTGAAACTGATAGCGTTGAGCAAGAAGAGATGAAGGACGCAGAGTCTAAAGCCACCGAAGAGACGGTTTCGGCAGTACCTGAGGTGGAAGCCGTAGATATATCAGAAGCAACAGAAAGAGATCGACTGGTCTCTGCGATAGAGGGCATCCCGACCGGTGCCGAACCAGTTAAAGAAGAGGACATCGGGGAGCTCACACTGGGAGCAGAAGAGAAATCAGCGGCGCAGCCAACAGCACTATTTTCTGAGGAAGACATTCGTCCGCCGACCGAGAAGGCGGAAGTGGGTGCTTCGGAGAAGAAGGAACAGGTTGAGCCGGAACCCTCCGTGCCTTTGGGAGAAGAGGACGAGGACCTCGGTCAGCCGGATGGCTCTATGAAGCTCGACGAGTTTCTGTTCGAGCAATCCGGGAAACCATCTGCGCCGCCAGGTGTGCCGCCGGTACCCAAACCCGACGATTCAACTGTAGAGGAGTGGAAGCGGAAAGCGTATGATGAAGATTTTGAAAAGATGATGTTCACTCCTGCAGCAGAGGATGCTACTTCAATCGGCAAGAGAATTAGCGAGGATGATACACTTCTTGCACCTGAAGGAAAAGGGAAGCCTTCAGGCGTAGATGAATCGTCGAAAAAATCTGAGGCAAAAGAGCCCGGAGCTTCTCAGCCTCAAAAAGAAGCACCGCCAGGCGAGCCTACAACGCCAAGTCCGGAAGATGAAGAAACAAAAGTCCTGCCGGAGCACGAGACAAAAATTTTGCACCCCTTGGATGACGAGAGCCCTGTTAAGGAGCCAGGTGAGTCAGAGCGAGACGCAAGGGGGGAGGCATCATCACCCGGCGATGAAGATAGGGGATCTACAAAAACGTCTGCTCGTGCTAGGCAGGATGAGCTTGAAATTTCAGATGATTTGATAGTCACCCCTGAAGAACAGGAACTACCGCGTCCAGAGGATGGCGTGGATTCGCAAGGGCAGCAGCCTGAAGTATTTGGCAGGCTGGACCTCGAAAGTCTGCGCGAGGTTGAGTCTGAAGCGGATGATAAGGCAGCGCATGGCGCCTCATCAAAAATTATGGAAGAGCGCAGCGAGGCCCTGTTTCAGGATCAATATAAGAAAGCATGCGATGCTTTTGCACAAAAAGACTGGCAAAAGGCGATTCATTACTTTTCAGTGGCCCTGGCCCTTCGGCCCAATGACAAGCGGGTGAAAGAGAACTTGCACATCGCCCGCGAGAATCGAAAGAAACAAGAGAATAAGAAATAAGGCTGATCGTTCCCTGCCCTGGATTAGGTAGTGTCACCGTTTTGTCATTGAGGGGTTGCTTAGGAAAACCATCTAGCTGCCCTAATTAGGAGATGAGCCTCCTGGATTTGCACTCCTTACCGGTTTCCTTTAGGAATCTTTCGTTAAACCCTGTACTGCCCCCTCTCCCCTTGCGGGAGAGGACAAAGGTGAGGGGGTTATCTTTCCTGAAGTGCTGACTCATTTTAGAAAGAGCCATTACATATTTCGTTACGGTCCAGGCCCTGATTCCAGTTCGATTCGTCGGCAAAAGCAACGTGCGTGTAAGGCACTCTTGTCACACGGTCTGCCTACTCGTCTTCGATTCCCTCTAAAAAGTCTTCGCTGGACGTGCGGGGGGCTGCGGGCGGCTTGCGCATTTCGTCAGGCACAGGCGGCAGTTCGTCAGCGCGCACGCATGGGCCTTTGACCACGGCCTCCAGCAACTTCGCCTGCTTGGGATAGGCTTCGACGGTCGCCTCCAGCACCCATAGCAGTTCCAGAAGTTCGGTCGTAAACTGGCTGGTCCAGCGTTCGGGGCGGATGTCGTCCAGCGGCGACGACTTCTTTCCAGCGCCTTTCTTCATGCGATATTTCAGCCACGACTGCACGACCTTGAGGCCCGAGACCTCGAACTCGAAGACCTCGGGCGCGACGGGCCGCGCAGCTGGTCCTCAGGCTCGCCCGGGGTCAGTTGAGTCATCTTTGCCGTTACAGAGTTGGCGAACCGGCGCAATGGAGCAAGTATTGGCTGTTTGTCAGGCATGTATTCCTCGTATTTGCATATCTGTCATCGCCACGCACAGATGCGCCGGATTCGACGGCGCTATTCGGTGACGAAATGGGTGACGATATCAGTGACAGCATTCCTATTTCTTTGATGAGTTATATTGTACGTCATATCAGGCATGACCAAATGGGATTCGGTCCCATAACGCATTATCAATCACCAGGATATGGATGCTCTGCCAAGCAGAAATTCGGCAGATGTCCCTGCATTTAATGCTACACATTGGATTGCCTTTTGACCTAAAATCTTTCTAGCCTTTCAGGACGCCAAGCGGGCGCATTTTGGCGACTACTCTGGCCAGTCCTGCGCCGATGACTACTTCCATTACGTCCTGAATATTCTTGTACGCGGCTGGTGCCTCTTCCTTGATGGAAGCCTTATCCTCGCAGATCAAGTGGACGCCTTCCATGCTCTGGCGGAATTGTTCGTCAGAAATAGCGCCGGGCTGCAGCACCTTGCCGTCACGCCGGCGGATTTTGCCAGCAGCCTTGCGGCGCGACATGACGCGTCCAGACCCGTGATTTACGCTGTAAAGGCTCTCCGCCGCCTCTTTCGTTCCGACCAGCAGGTAGCTGCGCGTGCCCATGGAGCCGGGGATAATCACAGGCTGGCCAGTTTGCTCGAACGGCGTACCTTTCATACGCTCAGGAGGGAATGCGCGCGTGGCACCTTTGCGATGCACCCAGAGCTGTTCGCCAAAATGGGTTTCGAGCTTTGCCATGTTGTGCGGTACGTCGTAAACCAGATGCATTGGAATATTGCCGTAATGGTGGCGGAAGTTCTTGCGCACGAGCATGGCCATAATCTGGCGATTGACAAAGGCGAAGTTCGCAGCGCAATGCATAGCAGCGATATAGTCCTGACCTAGTTTCGATTTTGTGGAGAAGAAACCCAGCGACTTTTCAGGAATCTGCTCTTTTGCAAATTCAGCAGCACGCGGCATGTAGTCGTTGCCCACCTGATGCCCAAGGCCGCGCGAACCCGAATGAATCATCACCACAATCTGGCCTTTCCAGAGCCCGAATTCCTTAGCCAGTGCGGGGTTCAGGATCTCTTCGACGATCTGAATCTCAATGAAATGATTGCCGCCGCCAAGTGTGCCGAGCTGGTCTTTGCCCCGCTTGATCGCGCGATCCGACAGGGCTTGGGCACGTCCCGCCATTGAGCCCTGTTCCTCTATGTGCAGGATGTCGCGTTCTTCGTCATCTTCATTGCGGCTCTGCCAGATGCGGCCTTCCTTTTTGGCAATTTTGCGGATGCCTTTCACCCCTTCTTGTACGACGATCTTGAGCTCCTCTTTGCTGAGGCGGAGATTGGCCTTTCCCTCCCCGAGTGGAATGTCACGGTGGATTGAGTTGATGATCTCGGGAATGTCAATGTCGCTCTGCGAGAGGGGTGTGGTAAGCAGGTGCATACCGCAGTTGACGTCGTAGCCAACTGCTGAGGGGATAATGGCGTCACGCATGCCGACTACCGCTCCAATAGGGACACCGTAGCCGCTGTGGATGTCCGGGCTAGCAAGGACGCGCACGACACCAGGAATTCTTGTTGCATTTTTGAGCTGCTGGAGCGAGTCGTCTTCCATCAAGATCTTATCGCTGGCATAAATCAGGGCGTCCACCTTCATCGCGCCCTCTTTTTCTATGATTACACGATTCGGATCGATTCGTTTCAATTTCATGTTAAACACCTCAGCGTCGCGCACGTGTTTATTGGTGAGCGAACCTTTATCCTGGGCCGAGCGTACGGCAGGCGATCTGGTTGTATTGATTTTTCAGCCGTTGGCAACTCAATTGCTTTTCCCTGGCGCTCGCCCAGTTCTTAAAAAATACTATTTACAAACAGATGGGGATTCAATAAGTTTCTTGTGTGCTATCGTTTAAAGGGACTTTAGCACCCATTGATGTCAAATCCCGAGATGGAAGGAGGAGGCGATGAAGGTCTATATTTCCTGCGACATTGAAGGAGTTGCAGGCATTGCAGACTTTGAGTATGCGACGCGTAAAGAACTGGATTACGGAGAAGGGCGGGAGCTGATGCTTGGCGAGGTGAACGCCGCGGTTGAAGGGGCGCTTGAGGCCGGGGCAACGGAGGTGGTGATTAACGATTCGCACGGGAATATGATCAACTTGCTGCCGTCGAAAGTGCATCCGAAAGCCAAGCTGATTTTGGGGCGCTTCAAACCAATGTCAATGATGCAGGGCATTGACGCATCGTTCGATGCTGTTGCGTTCATTGGCTACCACTCCATGGGGGGCACGCAATACGGGGTGCTGGCGCACACATACTCGGGCCAAGTGCTGGAGGCGAAAGTAAACGGAGTACTGTTTGGGGAGCCTGAATTGAACGCTGCGATGGCAGGTTACTACAACGTGCCCGTGGTGTTTCTCAGTGGCGACAAGGCTGCGACGCAGGAAATCGGCAACCACATTCCGAAGATCGTTACCGCAGCGGTGAAAGAGGGATTTGGCCGTAAGGTTGCGATGTCGGTTCATCCAGAGGTGGCGCGCGGGCTGATCAAGAAAGGTATGAAACGGGCGATTGGGCTCCGCAAGCAAATTCGGCCGTTCAAGCCGAAATCGCCGTATCGTCTGGTGGTAACAATGAGCATGAGCGAAATGGCGGATCTGTGTGAGCGGATTCCCGGAGTGGTGCGCAAGGATTCAAGGACGTTGGCCTTCACGGACCCGGACTATCGAGAGGTCTACAAAGCCTTCTTGACTATGATGAGTATGTCGTCGCTGGCGAGGTAAGAGCAATGGAATTCAGCGCGGAAGAGCTGACCAGGGTACGATCAGAATTTCCGATTGTCGAGCAGTGCTTGTTTTTTAATCACGCGGGCACATCGCCATTGCCTCGCTCAACGGCACGCGCGATCCAGCAGTGGGCGGACGATGCTGTACGGTTCGGCAAACAGAAATATGCACAATGGCGTTCAACAGTAGAAGCCACGAGGCGCCAATGTGCGGCTTTGCTGGACTGCGACGCTGAAGAAGTGGCGTTTGTGAAGAACACCACCCACGGGCTCCTCATTGTTGCGTCCAGCATCGACTGGCAGCCAGGCGATAACATCGTATCGGCGCAATACGAGTTCCCAGCCAATGTCTACCCGTGGAAGGCCCTGGCGTCGCAGGGGGTTCAGCTGCGGCAGGCCGAGGAGCGGGATTATCGCTTTTCCGTCGGAAGTATTGCAGAACAGATAGACGAGCGAACGCGTTTGGTGACGCTTTCATTTGTAGAGTTCTCCACAGGATTTCGTCATAATCTGCGTGCCATTGGGGAGCTCTGTGCGGCGCGAAATATCCTGTTTTGCGTTGACGGAATCCAGGGCCTCGGAGTGGTTCCAATAAGCGTTCGAGAGTGCCATGTGGATTTTCTTGCAGCGGATGGCCATAAGTGGCTTCTTTCGCCCGAGAGCACAGGGATGCTTTATTGCAGAAAAGAGCGGCTTAATCAGCTGAGGCCAACGGCATATCTTGGCTGGCACGGTGTGACCCGGCCGGACGATTATCTGGATTACGATCAAGCCCCTGCGGCCACGGCTCGGCGGTTTGAGGAAGGATCGCTGAATACGATGGGTATCCACGCGCTTCATGCCTCACTGGAATTCCTCATGCAGATCGGTATTGAGCGGATATATCGCCAGATTCTCGCGGTAACTGGCCACCTAATGCAGCAGCTTGACGAAAAAGGGTATGAGGTGATCTCTTCGCGGGTACCGGAGGAGAGGTCAGGGATAGTGGTCTGTCGAACCAGGAATTCAAGTGCGGCGGAGGTCTATAAGCATCTGCTTAGTCAGAATATCATTACCGCGGCGCGGCGCGAACTGCTGCGCGTCTCTCCGCACTTCTACAATTCGATAGAGGATATTGACCAGTTGATTGCTGCACTACCCGGATAGCAGGGACGCCATACCGGATAGTGCAATGAGGGGGGAGTAAATGCGGTAACTTCATAGAAAAAAGACTTGATTATTGCAATTTTTAGCCGTAGCGATTGTGGCAATTATTAGTCTTTCTTAAGTCTTTCTCAGGAGAAGCATCATGATTGTAGGTGTGCCAAAGGAAATCAAGGACAATGAGTACCGGGTGGCCATTGTACCTGCGGGGGTTCGTCAAATGACTCAAAACGGTCACAAGGTGTATGTTGAGAAGGAGGCAGGGCGTGGCAGCGGTATCCCCGATGAGCAGTACAAGGACGCAGGGGCGATTATCGCGCCATCAGCGGAGGAGATTTTTGCAAAGTCGGAGCTCATCATCAAAGTCAAGGAGCCTCTCAAGGCGGAAGATCCGCTCATTCGTAAAGGGCAGATTCTGTTTACCTACTTTCACTTTGCCTCGTCTGAACGGCTCACGCGGGCCATGATGAAGAGCGGAGCCACGTGCGTTGCATACGAGACAATTGAGACCGATGATCACAGGTTGCCGCTTCTGACGCCGATGAGCGAAGTGGCCGGGCGCATGTCAATTCAAGAAGGGGCGAAATATCTCGAGCGCCCTATGGGCGGGCTCGGCGTGTTACTTGGCGGGGTTCCTGGTGTTGAGCCTGCAAACGTGATTGTCATTGGGGGCGGAACAGTCGGGACGAACGCGGCAAAGATGGCTGCCGGCATGGGGGCACATGTCACCATTCTCGACATTTGCATCGAACGATTGCGCTATCTGGCTGATATTATGCCTGCCAATGTGACCACCATGATAAGTAATGACTATAATATCAGGCAGAAGATTAAGGAGTCCGACCTTGTAATTGGCGCGGTCTTGATAACCGGTGCCAAGGCGCCAAAACTGATTACACGCGATATGCTTAAAACTATGAAGCCGGGCTCAGTCATAGTAGATGTGGCTATTGACCAGGGCGGATGCGTGGAAACAGCAAAGCCAACGACGCATAGTAATCCGGTATACGAGATTGATGGTGTGATTCACTACTGTGTAGCGAATATGCCCGGGGCCGTGAGTAAAACGTCAACATTCGCACTGACTAACGTGACATTACCCTATGCCGTGCAACTTGCAGACAAAGGCTTTCCTGGCGCAATTAAAGACGATAAGAGCCTGGAGCTTGGTATAAACATTGTGGATGGGAAAATTACCTACAAACCCGTTGCCGAGGCATTTGATTTGCCTTATCATCCACTTTCGTCTGTGGTAAAATCTGGCCAGTAGGTTTAATCTCAAGGGACTGTGGCAGCGTTGGATATTTTTACCAACGCTTTATTTTTGGGAAGATTTCACCTGGGGGTTTGAGGAGATCGGTGTCGAGGCGTGGCTAATCGTACCCGTTGGCGCGGTGAGGCAATTGGAATCTTCAAAAAGGAATGGTAAAAAGTTAAGCCAGGCGGCATTAAACAAACGACTCTAGATGAAAAGGTGAATTTTTTAAAATGGGGAGGGGATAAGATGATCAAAGGACATGATTATTATAGATGGCTCGTTCTCTTTTTAGGGTTACAGTTAACTACTATCGGCGCTCAAGAAAAAGGCACTATGAATTTTAGTTCAGGGAAGAGCCCTTTTCCTTCGAGAGCTTCCGCGACATTTTTCCCTGATCCACCCGCCAATAGTCCTGAGAATCTCGTCAGAACAATAGTATTTATTCCAGATAATCGATGGCCAAGTAATCCAACAGATCTGAATAACAAAATTGAAAACATGAGGTTGCGTATTGAGTTTTTTTATTCATTTATTGATGATTACTTTACAAGTGAATTTCAATCTTATGGGGTATCGTCCAAGACGCCAAATTTTGAGCGCAACACTTCGGGACAGCTCATTATTCATCCTTTTCATGGAGAGTACGATCACAATTGGTATTGGGGAGATAACAATAACAATGGAATAAATGGTGAACCGGAAGACGCTGATCCGAATGATTGGGATATGCCGCATTTAGCTTTTAATGAAATGTTTGGACAGCTAGGGATGAATATTTATCAAGAGATGGAAAAAGCTGTTGTTGTGATTGTTTACGACTGTCATGAGTACCTTCCTAATATGCCTTTAATTGGAAATTATCCGGGTTGGGGCGGATCGATTGGCAGCGGAACGCAGTTGCTTAATGGAAGCAGAGGAAATGGCGGTTATTGTAATATAAGCGCTGTTCTTTTGGATTACCTCCCTAGCGATGCTTCAGGGTGGCAGGCAGCTATATGTGATGATACTGTCAACCACCCTCAAACAGGTGGCAATCCACTGATGGCTAACCAGACAGTGGGATCATTTCTATCAAATTTAATAGGCACTTTTATTCATGAATTCGGTCATTCTGTAGGCTTGTGGCATCCTATTGTCGACGCGTTAGATCCTTCCGATCCTGTGATGGGATTGGGGTGGATGAGCGGCAGATCTGCTGTCCGACGTGTATATAACTTATTACAGTGCTCCACCAGTGAATATGTTCCTTTGGAGGGAGCAGAACTTCGTCTTGTAGATTGTCGTCGTTTGCTTAAAAGCCGTTTTCTTAATGATGATGATTGGACGGACACCACCGATCCGATAACTGCGCTTGCCTGGCCTCGCATGGGTCATATTTATTCTGCAGTCACGGCTCCTTACACGATGGTATTTAGCGGAGTGGATCCTGAGTCAGGACTTTTCTGTCTGAGCGCCATGGTATGCGCAAATATGTTTTTCCAAAGTTTTATTTATGACAAAGCAGATATAACAGAGGTGGGATTCTATAATTTTGCGTATGATTTTCATCAAGATTTCTCTCATAGGAATGCCGGTACAATAGCTGTTTTAGGCATCAATAATCAAGGGGCGCAGGGATTTTCAGCGCTATACGATACGTGGTGGTATATTCACTCTCCAGATAAAAACGGCGAAGTGTATGATCTGGTCTTTGTTGATAATGACTCGTCGGACGATAATCTTTCAAAGCCGGAAGGGAGCTACGATAATCCTTATCAAGATATTCAAACAGCCATAAATAGTGCACTGCGGGAAACAGCTATTATTTTGAAACCGGGCACTTACTCAATCGATTCTTCGCTAAGTTTTTCATCTCAACAGTGGTGGGTTAACATCGTTGGTTATGGCGAGGCGGATGGGGTCATTCTGGATGGAGGAGGTAGATCTATCAGTATTTTCGAATCGCCCAGTGTTTCTGGCTGCATGATTGCCAACATGACGCTGAAGAATTGCAATAGGGCCATCAATTTGCCTTCAGGTTGGTCCAGCGGAGTCTATTTAGGAAATCTAATTATAACAGATATGGCCCAAATTGGAATAAATCTCAGCTATGTAGAGGCGGTAAAAGTGCACAATTGTACATTTTATAATATCCAAGGGATAGGGGCAAAGATTAACGCCGCTTGGGTTTATGAAAGAGAGAATAGTTGTTTTGAGCTAAAGAATAATATTTTTTCAAATTGTCAGACGGCTATCGAAATATCGGATTCAGAGACCTTTATGCAACCGAGCAATGGATGGATATCTCATAATCTTTTTTACAATTGTTCTACTATTATGTCGGGATTATCTTCAGGGATTTCACCTTCAGATTATCCGGGTCATTTAGAAGGGGATCCTTTGTTTGTTAATGCCGAGGCTGACGATTTTCATCTTCAAGATTTCTCACCTGCTGTGTGGTCCGGCAATCCATTATTTTTGGACAATGAGGGAACGAAGGCCCGTTCAAGAGGCGCGTTAGAATACAGAGGTCCGGGTCCAACAGCAGCCAAGAATCTTTGGGAATTATATGATTAGATATTCAATCATGTTTGTATGTTAATATCCGGAAAGAAAGCGAATATGGGTAGTAAATGGGCAGAACGGAGCCAGTGTAAATTGAAATAGTGAAGTTACGTGGATATAATAAGTGACTACAATTCACTTCAGATTCTACGGGTCAATTCGTAATGTGCTGAAGAAAGATACGCTCGAATATGAGGTTTCACCCTGCCGGCAGCTGAGCGACATCCTGCTTGAAATAGGCGTTCCGCAGGATCAGCTGGTCTATACTATGGTTCTGGTGGATGATAGAAAAACTGATGTAGGCTATATTCCGTCGGATGGTGATCGGATTGATGTGTTTCAGCCAGTAGGGGGAGGGAAAAGGTAAAAAGAGGAAGTGCGCTTGCTGAGGAATGTAAATGGGCCGTACTCCATATAGAAAGTGTGCTGATTTTTCACGACCGCCGCTTGAAGTAACACTAATGTCCGAGCAAATATGATCATGAGCCAGACACGCTTCGTTGGGAAACCAATCGCGCGCATTGATGCGCTTGAGAAGGCGCTGGGAAAAACGCGCTTCATGTCGGACCTGGTGTTTCCCAACATGCTGTGGGGGAAAGTGCTACGAGCAGCCTACCCTCATGCACGGATTTGCCGCATTGATACGAGCCGAGCCGAGCAGCTGCCCGGTGTGCGCTGCGTACTCACCCATCGCCACGTCATGGGGTTGAATGGCTTTGGCATAGTGAAGCCTGATCAGCCGGTTTTGTGCCATGATAAGGTGCGTTACGTTGGCGATGCAGTGGCGCTGGTTGCGGCTGAGACGGAGAGCATCGCTGAGGAGGCGCTTGGGTTAATTCATGTAGACTACGATCCCTTGCCAGTCGTGGAAGATCCAGAGGAAGCGTTGAGTGAATCTGCGCCGAAGGTTCATGAGCAGGGGAATCTGTTGCTCCGTACAAAGCTGCAAAAGGGTGATGTGCAGCAAGGTTTTACAGAATCGGATGTGATCCTGGAGCAACGCTATTCGACCCAGCTGTTTGAGCATGCGTTTCTTGAGTGTGAAGGTGGCGTTGGCGTCTATGACGAGGAATCAGGGGTGATCACGGTGTATTGCGGTTCGCAATACGCATTCCGTGATCAGCTGCAGATAGCCAGGGCACTGAACTGGGATCCCAAAAAGATTCGGGTATGCAGCTCACCGGTGGGCGGCGCATTTGGAGCAAAAGATGAGATCACAATCCAAATCTACCTGGCGTTGTTGGCATACTATACCCGGTGTCCAGTGAAAATAGTCCTCTCACGCGAGGAATCATTCATTTCTCATGTGAAGCGTCATCCGATGCGGCTGGATGTGCGGCTAGGCGCCACGAAGCAGGGTGAGCTGAAGGCGCTGGACGTGAGGGTTCTCTCCGACACCGGTGCCTATGCTTCGCTGGGCGGGCCGGTGCTGAATCTGGCGCTTGAAAGCGCACCCGGGCCGTACCGCATTCCTCATACGCATCTGCTCGGCCACGCCGTCTATACGAATAATGGTATGAGCGGGGCGTGTCGTGGATTCGGCGCAACCCAGTCCTGTTTTGCCATGGAGATTACGCTGGACATGCTGGCTGGGCAATTGGAGATGGATCCGATTGAGCTGCGCTTAAAAAATGTGCTGCACCAGAACGACCTCTCAGGAATTGACCACCTGATTTTCACGAGCGTCGGGATTGAGGAGACATTGAAGATTGCTCGCGACAGCGAGTTATGGCGCACACGTCACATCCGAAAGCGCGATCTTCAGCCCCCGATTTTCTACGGCGTTGGTGTTGCTTCGGAGATGCAGGCACTTGGACTGGGTAAGGGGATCCCGGACTTTGCAGGTGTCAGCATTGAGCTGGATCGCGACGGATCGTTTCTGCTGCGTCAGGGATGCATTGAGATCGGACAAGGAAATCTGGTATGTTTTCTGCAGATGGCTGCCGAGGTTTTGCAATGTGACATTGAGCGCGTGCGCCTAACACATGGCGATACCTTTGCAAGCCCGGATTCGGGCTCTGTCACCGCTTCGAAATCAATTTATCTTGTAGGGAATGCGCTTTACCTTGCTGCAAAAACGCTTGTCCAGGAACTGGAACGTTTTGCGAGCGAGACGCTCGGCGAGCCAATGCGCTACCAGGAATGCGAGCTCGTGGGGCCTTCGCGACGAATATTTTTGCATGAGCTTGCGCAAATGGCACACTCGCGCGGGCGGCAGCTGAAGGGCGAAGGACATTTTGTGCACCCAACTTCAGACAAAGATTATGGTGATGGACTTCCCCATTGCCTCTATTCATTTATTACGCAGGTTGCTTCAGTTGTCGTGGACGCCGAGACCGGGATGGTCAAGGTGCACGACGTACTCAGCATTCCCGATTGTGGACGGGCGATCAATCCGCAGGGTGTTGAAGGGCAATGCGAGGGTGGAGTGGTAATGGGCATGTCGTATGCTTTACTTGAAAAAGTTGAGATGCAGCAAGGACGCTTTCTCACGAATAATTTCTCAACGTATATCTTGTCAACCGCTGCAGATGCTCCACTCACGAACAAGACTGTGATTGTAGAGTCCATGGAACCAACAAATCCTTTTGGCGCGAAAGGCATGGCTGAGCCGCCTAATGTGGCGATATGTCCTGCAATTCTGAATGCAATCCACGATGCCATCGGGGTGCGGATTTTCGACATTCCAGTTACTCCGGAAAAGCTGCTCGCTGAGATAGAGCGGCAAAGGAAAATTTAGAGCTCCTGGCAAAAAGAAACGTACTGGTGTGATAGCAGTACGTAAGTTGTAGGGGGCGTTTAATTAAACGCCCCTACAAAGATCGTGGACGATATGTCGGTAGTGGTAAAATTTTATTTCAATGACGTCTTTTAAAAGGACAAAGCCGCAATGTCTTATCAAGTTACCATTGAGTGCATTGTAAATGGTAAGGAGGTCAGAACCAGCATTCCTTCGGGAATGTTGCTCACGGAACTGCTGCGTGACGTACTGGGTCTCACCGGAACCAAAGTGGCGTGCGGAAAGGGAGAGTGCGGCGCGTGCACTGTGCTTTTGGATGACGAGCCGGTGAATGCCTGTCTTGTTCTAGCTGCGCAGGTGGACGGACATTCCATCGTAACTATAGAGGGGCTAGCGTCGGACAACAAGACCACAGCACTACAACAAGCCTTTGTTGAGGAGGGCGCAATTCAATGTGGGTATTGCACCCCGGGAATGATCTTGGCCGCAGAGGCTCTGCTGCGGAACAAACCCGAGCCAACTGAGGAAGAAATTCGGGAAGGCATCTCAGGGAACCTGTGCCGATGCACCGGCTATAAGAAGATCATACAGGCGGTTCAGAAGGCCGGTGTTCTTCGCATGCGGCAAAAGGCATAAACAAAGGGTGATGCAGGTCATCACGTTCGTCATGACAGAGAGTCGCAGGCGAGGAGGAGTGGATGACAAATGCAGCGCGTCAGAGGAGATCAACGATCTGCTGAAAGTCATCGGGCAGTGGCGCTTCAAATTGAAGTCGCTCTTTGCTATCAGGATGCAAAAAATGTACTTCCATGGCATGAAGCAGCTGGTGAGTGAGCCGGCGCACCCTGGCGGTAAGATCAGGTTTGGAGTGGGGGAGTCTCGCAATGACCGACGTCGGTTTCATTCCATACTCCGGATCGCCAAGCACAGGATGACCCAGGTGACTCATGTGAACGCGAATCTGATGTGTTCGTCCGGTTTTTAAGAAGATGCGAAGCAGGGTAATTCCCTCCGAGCGCTTCGCTACCTCGTACTCTGTTATCGCCATTCTTCCCTTTGTAAAGTTTACGCACATTCTCTTACGATGCACGGGATCGCGGCCAATTGGCAGTTCAATCGTGTCCTTGTCAGGGCCGACATTTCCGACAACCACCGCCATGTATGTACGGCCCATGGTGCGGTCGGCTAGCTGCTGTGCGAGAAAGCGATGAGCCTGGTCGGTTTTGGCCACAACCATCAGGCCGGAGGTACCTTTGTCGAGCCGATGAATAATCCCCGGCCGCTCCTTTCCTCCAACGCCCGAGAGCGTTTTGCAGTGGTGGATAACGGCATTTACCAGCGTATTTTCTTTAATTCCCGCAGCCGGGTGAACAACCATGTCCGTGGGCTTGTTTACCACAAGGAGCCAATCATCTTCATATACAATATTCAGTGGCAAGGCCTGAGGTTTGGGCGTTGGCTCTTTGTCTGGCGGCAAGTAGAGGATAATTTCTTCTCCACGCGTGACGGCATGATTTGGCTTGACGCGCTTTGCATTGGCGAGGACCTCTCCCTGCTTAATCAGTTTCTGGAAGAATGTACGCGAATGTTCAGGGTGCATATGAGTGAGATACAAATCGAGACGCGTATTGTGCGCCTCCGCGTCGACGTATAACTTTATCTTTCTGCTTTCAGCCATAAATCCTCTTTTTATGCCATCTCGCCGTGCGTTCTGGATCGCAGGTTTCTATGAATGAATGCTCATCCCATGAACAGCCTCGAACGCCTCGAGCAGGGCTTCAGAATAAGTAGGATGAGCATGGATTGCGGCGATCAGCGCTGAGCAGGGCAAATTATTTTGCATGGCGAGGCACGCTTCATGGATCATTTCCGGCGCACCATTGCCGAAAATATGTACGCCCAAAATCTTATCGTGCTTCTTGTCTGAAACGACTTTTATCACACCCTCGGGCACGCCTTCGGCCAGGGCTTTTCCCAGGGCTCGATAGTAGAACTTCCCAACGTTCACATTAATGTTTCTCTCCGTGGCCAGGCGCTCCGACAAGCCGACAAAGGCAACTGGAGGATCCGTGAAAATACACGATGGGACGACGTCGAAATTGGTAGGCGCAGAGCGGCCCAGAGCCATCTCGACCGCAACAATACCTTGCTTCGATGCTACATGGGCAAGCTGCCATTTCCCTGTGATGTCGCCAATCGCCATAACACTCCGGACATTCGTCTCCATTCGCTCGTTCACGAGGATCTCGCCTTTTGGTCCGCACTCTACACCGAGTTCGTGAAGACCGAGATTCTGCGTATTTAAGCTGCGGCCAATGGAAACAATTGCCTTTTCCGCGGAATAGGTTTGTCCGTTCTCCAGCGTTGCAACCACACCGCCGGTTTGTGGGTGCTTTTTCAGGGATTGGATGTTTGCCTTTGTAACAATAGAGATGCCGCGCTTCTTGAAATGTGCCTGGAGTTGTTTGATAATCAGCTCATCGAGCGCGGTGAGACCGAGCAAGGCAGGCAGCGCCTCGAGGAGCGTAATTTTAACTCCTGCGCCATTGAATAGCGATGCAAATTCGCACCCGATCACCCCGCCTCCCACGATGATGAGCGAATCGGGAAGTTGCTCCAGATCCAGGGTCTCAGTACTTGTCAGAATTGTCGTGCGGTCAATTGAGAATGCCGGTATAAGAGATGGTTCAGCCCCTGTGGCGATAATAATGCGTTCACCGCTGACTTCTATCTCATTTCCCTGTTCGTCAGTAACCAGCACGCGGCTGTGATCGAGCAATCGCGCAGTTCCTGATTTCAGCACAATGTTGTTCTTTTTAAACAGGTAGTGGACGCCCTTCTCGAACTGGCTGACAATGGCGTTTTTGCGTTGCATGCAGCTAGACCAGTCAAGCGTGATGCCATTCACTCGAACGCCGAAGTCTTCGGATGAAGCGGCGTTTCTGTAGCGGGCAACGCTGGCAATCAGGGCTTTCGACGGAATGCAGCCACGATGCAGACAGGTTCCTCCTACCTTATCTCGTTCGATTACACACACGCGGGATTTCAGCTGTGCGGCCCGAATGGCTCCCACGTAACCGCCAGGTCCCGCCCCAATAAAAATAAAGTCATAGCGCTCGGTCATGTCTTGTTCCTCTGACGACGTATGAGGCCTTGCCGCAACGGGCAAATAACCTCTCTCCTTCGGACAGGTAGTTTAGCGTGCATTCATGGGACTGACACAGACGATCTTGGCGGCGAAAAAGCCTGCCTGTCAAGTGTGATCAGTTTGAATGATGCAATGGGCCAGCCACATGCTGGTTTGGCCGTGGAAAAAATGCGCTCCGACGTGAATCTATTGTATGATGTAGGCGCAGACCTGTGTGTCTGGCCTTAAAAGGCGAACACATAGGTTCGCCCCTACAGGTCTTCATCCGCCTATGCATATGCGTAACACAATTTATGAAATAGACCTCCTAAGGTGACTGCGACAGGCCTGTAGGAAATCGTCGGACCACCACCAGCAGAAAGGATCGAATCACGAATACCGAACTTCGTAGACATCCACACTTGTTGTTTTCCCTTTAAGTTTCACCTCAGGGAGTTTGAAGAAAGATATGCCCTGCGATTCAAAATCTGTGGATTGAGTTTTCAGGGCCTGCTGGTAGGTTTGTTCACCAACGAGAATCTGGTCTTCTACGGCAATTCCTTGCAGCCGCTCGGCGATATTGACGCTATCGCCAATGGCGGTGTATTCAAATCGTGTTGCAGCACCACCCACAGTCCCGACCATTACTTCACCGCTGTTAATGCCGATGCCAGTCTTCAGGGTGACATTCAATTCGTGCATCAGAGTCAAGGCATTAAGCCGGTCTGTTGAGTGCTGGATTTCCACGGCAGCCTGAATCGCTCTCGCTTCGTCTGCGTCCCCGCTAATTGGTGCGCCAAAGAGAGCCATCACAGCATCGCCCATGAATTTATTGATTTGCCCTCCGTGCTTGAGGATAATGTCTGAAACCGCATCGTAATAAGCATTGAGGACCTGAACGATTTGGTCGGCGCTAAGTCGCTCCGACAAGCCTGTGAACTGACGAATATCAACGAAGAGTATAGTGACGCGCTTCTTTGTGCCCCAGATGGCTTCGCTGTCCGGTTGCTTGAGAATCTCCTCCCCAATTTCTGGTGAAACTGTTTTCAAAAAGATGTTTCGCACTTTACGGCGATCTTTCTCTTTGACCCCTATCGTATAAGTAATAATGAAGACGTAGCCAAGTAGCATAGCCATGAGCGGTCGAATAATTGGCAGCACCACTGAGGTGCTAGTAAAGAACACAACGCAGAGTATTGAGTAGCCAAGTGCGAAGGCCAGCAAGATTAGCGAGGCCTTTTTATAATCCATAAATAAAAAGAGCAAGCCAAGAACCAGAGCACAGCCCAGGACGATTGATCTTGAAGCACCAGAGGGGAGTAAGAACACATAATCGTCGTGAAGAATATTATGCAAGACGTTGGCATGGATGCCAACCATAGGAAAACGCGGCTGCAGGGGGATTGGCTGGGTGTCAGTCCCTCCCACGTTATTCTCGCCAATGATCACAATGCTATCAGCAAAGACTGAGGGTTTGATTTTCGTCGGGAACTGGCCGCGATATTTCGCATAGTGGATGAGAGACTGGAGAGTGTAGGCGCGCTCAATAAAAGACTCGCTTTCGCGAAAATTAACGTGGATATTACCGCGAAGGTCAATAGGGATACGCTTCGTCCCTTTAGCATTTCGGGTCGGGTGGAATTCGATCGCATCGCCAAAGCGGATGCTAAGATCCTGCAGCTCAACTCCGTAGTAGTCGCAGATATAGACGAGATCAATGTGCGGATAGAGCTTTCCCTGGTATTCATAAACCAGCGGGATGCGGCGAAGCACGTCTTCATCGCCTTTTTCCACGTTAATAAATCCCAGACCCGCGGCATTAATCGCCAGGACTTCCGATGGCAATACCACATGTTTGGCCCTGTACGGATTGGCGTTCTTAGACTGAGGAAGGTCCAGAGCATAATGGCGATTCAAGAAGGCCTCGGCAAGCAGATCGAGTTGAAAAGGAATCCTGAATAGTACTGCATCAATTTCCTCAAGCTTTGTTTCGTCAGGGGGGGCCTCTGCTTCTGCGCGCACCTGCTCTAGCTCGGTTTTCTGCTCATTCAAGTGTTCAATGCACTGTTTGATCTCGTCGCTCGATAACGTCTGCAGCTCCCGCTTGAATTGAGTAACATCCTGAAACCCAATCTCATTGGCGAGCTCATCAAGCGGCAGAGGCTCGCTAAGGAATTTGTAGCTGAGATAAGTTGGCAGCTCCTGAAATTTAAAGGCGATCAGGCTATCCTTCGGTCGCGGGTACTCAAAGAGAAGGTCGAAGATCACCACCCGAACCTTCAACCGCTGCAGGGCTTGCAATGCTAGCTGGTATGCCTCGCGCGTAAACAGGCGCTCGCCGTAGAGTAAATGGTCAAGATTCGTAACACCCACAAGCAGGATTTTTGGATCAATGGGCTGAACCGGACGAAGCCGCATACGCACATCGTACGAAGCCCATTCCATATTTGTGAGGAACTCGTTCAGCCGACGATGGGGAAGGGGAATTATAGAGAGTAGGGCAGCGAAGAAGGCCAGCAGAAGCGTGAGTACTCGCGGTGTCAACTCACGAAGTCTCGGCGTGCCGGCTATAGCCACACTCGGCGTCTCCTTTAGCGTGTGACAGTGAAGTAAAGAATCAGAACTTTGATGTCATCCGTGGCCGGGCTCCCTTTGCTGTGAATTTTGTCCGGCCCGGGACTGATCAACTCTCCATACACGTTTCCTGTTGCTGCACTCTGCTTTTTCTCGTAAGTGATTGTTGAACCCCAACGGTCAGTGAGAAGATCTGCAGAGGCAAGATACGGCCCATTCCAGTTCTGAATGTCGGGGTTTTGCAAGAGCACCTGAAAGCCTTCGTCAGTTGATGGGATATGGCCGGTGTCTTTGTAAAACTTAATAAAGGCATCGCGAAACTGAAAGAGCTTGTCACCTTCACGATTGTAAAGGATGCGCTGATTCGCCTCGTTCATCATACGGTCGTAGCGTTTCCCGTCCTCAGCGACCAGCTGGGCCAGAGCATCAATCTGTTGTCCACCAAAGACGAACCGCGATGCAATCTGGTTATGCACTTCCAATGCCCATTCATCCCACTCATCCCATTCTTCTCGCTCTTCTGGATCAACTGCTGCAGGTTGCGATAGCTGACCTTCCTGGTCAACAGTGACAAATGTATTCGGCGCAACAGTGATCTGCTCTTGCGTTTTTTCGCTGACAGTGAGGACCTCGCCCTCAAACACCGCTACGCGCGATCCTTCAGTCGGTACAGTACTGACTTTGAACAGGGTGCCGCGTACTCCGGCCACAAGATCCGGAGTCTTGACAGTGTAGTCTACTGCTCCTCCGCCTGGGGTGACATTGTTCCAGACGCGCCCTCCCGTTAGTTCGATGGTGATCTGCGTGCCTTCGCGGTTTAGAGTTACAATGATCAGATGAGAGCTCGGTGGGAGTCGCAGTTCGCCACGGCCGCGTAATCGAATTTTGGTTTTTCCCTCGCCGGTGTAGATTTCATCGCCTACTTTCAACTGCATTCCTTCTTTAGCGGCTTCCCATCCTTGCCCACGGCGTCTGACCTTGACCGACTTAACGACGTCAAACAGTACAGCATCGAAGCCGGCTTCTATAGTCGGCCGTTCGGGTGTCGGCAGTGAGGGCATTTCTAATGTTGATGTCACGGGGCTTGGTGCAGGGGTTATGGGCGATGCCACTGCCTCCGCGGACGCCTCTTCCGACGCTGAGAGATTGCCTGTTAGAACAGAGAGCGGGGCAAGACCCTCAGACGACGGCTGAGCCTTGTGCGGCACCGCGGTATCTTGCATTGCCAGGTTCACTGATGGCAATGGCGGGGGAAGCGCCGGTGAGGGTGAGGCAATAGCTGGTGGCTGTTGCATTAAGGATGGTAATTGTATTCTTGTTCCGGGTTTCTCCTGGCGAATGTTCGACAGGATTTCTGCTATTTTCGAACCAGGTGTTGATTGAGAAGCCACAGCTTGATTCGTGCGGGGTTCGGCGACCACGCCGTTTGTTGCTGGTTTCTGGCTAGAGGGTATTAATTCTTGCAAAGAGGTTGGAGGAGTTGCAGAAGGGACCACGGAGGATGAGGGTGTCAGAGATGGACTCAGTGGTGCTGCTAGGTGTGGCTCACTCGTATAGATGATTTTTTTTAAATTGGCCTTGTCAAATACCAATGTTCCATACTCTTCGGTCTCGATCTCAATTCTATGGTCGTCCTCGTCAGTAATGGTTCCTGAAATGATCCGGCCGCCCACGTGATGGATTTCGTCGCCGCCGGCCGGACAAATGAGAAGACCCCACAGAAGCCCCACTAGCATCTTCAATAATAGCCGATGCACCGTGTATTTCGTCATATGTTTCGTATGTTTCATTTTACGAGCCATTTTTTAAACCAAGCACTAGAAAATCATATCGTTGTGTAAAATTGAGTGTCAACACAAAAGAGACAAAAGCCGGAGCGAACCCCGTTAGGGAATTCACCCCGGCTTTCGTTGAGGGGGGATTAGGGATTTTCTTTTCTACGAATCGTGCGGCTTACGCTTTGCCCGCACAACCGAGAAGCCGTACCTTATGGCGAACCATATTCTTAATCGCCTCACGTGCCGGCCCAAGGTATTTTCGTGGATCGAAGACCTCCGGATGAGTTGCAAAAATTTCTCGAATTGACGCTGTAATGGCCAGCCGGATGTCGGTGTCAATATTAACCTTACAGACGTTGGTCTTCACCGCCCGAGCAATCATCTCTTCCGGGACGCCTGTGGAGTTAGTCAGATGACCGCCATACTTGTTACATTTGTCAACAAACTGCTTTAGGACACTAGATGCGCCGTGCAGCACGAGCGGGTAATTGGGGAGCAACTGTTCGATCTTGTTCAGCCGCTCGAAGTCCAGTTTTGCCTCGCCCTTGAATTTATGAGCACCGTGACTTGTTCCAATTGCCACTGCCAGGGAATTACACCTAGTTCGCTCAACGAACTCCTTCGCCTGCTCGGGCACTGTGAATATGGCGTCTTTCTCTTCGACGGAAATATTATCCTCAATACCCGCCAGCCGTCCCAGTTCTGCCTCGACAACTACTCCTCGCTCGTGTGCGTAATCAACCACCTTTTTGGTCAGAGCAACATTTTCCTCAAATGGCATTTTCGAACCATCAATCATGACCGAGGTAAATCCTTGATCCACACACGCCTTGCACGTCTCAAAATCCTCGCCATGGTCAAGATGCAAAACCACCGGGAGGTCTGCTGTCGCTAAAGCCGCCTCCACGAGCTTCATGAGATACTCGGGTCGTGCATATTTTCGGCCACCCGCAGAGAACTGTAAAAAGAGAGGTGCACGCTCCTCGGCTGCTGCGTCAACAATACCCTGGATGATTTCCATGTTGTTGACATTAAAGGCCCCAAGCGCATACCCTTGTTTTAAGGCCTTTTCAAATAAATCCTTCGATGAAACTAGTGGCATTTTCGTAACATGTCGAGAGAAAAAGATTTTCAAAAAAACTATTAAAAGCTAAGCTATATATCCTTTGGACTAAGGTACTTCTATCAAATTAGCCAACTAACCGTTTAAACCGCTTTTCCCTCTTTCTCGCCAAAAAATTCACTGTGTTTCTAGAGAATTCACTTTTGCTTGTCAAGGAGAAATTTAAGAATACTTAAGCCGCTGGTCAACATGTGTCAACGTTTTGCCTCCTTTTGCGTCTTTTGTTATATAGGAAAAGAATTTCTCTTTTCTCGAAAAGCAGGAAACTTTGCCGGAGCATCCAGCAGTGAAGGGATTTACTCTGATTGAGCTTCTGGTGGTAATCGCCGTGATTCTCCTGCTTGGTGCTATCTGCATTCCAGGGTATCGGCACTGCCTGATCCGGGCAAAAGTTGTCGCAGGCAAGCCACTGAGCAAGTCGGAGCAGCTGTTTGTGATCAAACATTATCCGGATCTTGCCGCCACATACGGAATCTCAATCAGGGAAGACCAAGAGGAATAGCCGGGCTCCCAGCGGTTCCGTGGCTTCGCCAGTTTCGCCTGTTATGCACCTGGCTCATGGCAGCTTGCCCATTATGCTACTGCTGCAAGGGAGTCTCGCCAGCGGCTGGTGAATTCTCTGTGTATCTGATGGCTGTCCCGCGAAGGAAATACAAATTGTATTTCCCTTGTTTCCAAGCTGCAAATGGGACGCGATCGTCTATAACGTAGCCTTGTGCCCTTTTTGTGAGTAGGCGTATCTCCTGGACTGCATCCGCGCCAAGTTTGCGTGCAAGGCGTTTCAGCTCCTCCAGCTGTCCAGCCTTTGTCTTTTCGTCTTTCGATGAGTAGCTCCTGGATTGAATGATGGCCACCTCTATGTGATGCCGACTAACTGTACCCACGTATAGGTCAATGGGTGCGGAGTTTGGCTTCGGAGGGAAGTGGGTAGTGGTCAGTCGCTTCAGTGAAGAAGTGTGGCAGGCCAGAGAGGCAAGAAGTATAATTGCCAGCGCTACACCCGCACCAGACGATTTGCGGATTTCCTTCACACACACACCCTTTAAACGAATATCTTCATTTCTATAATAGCCTCAAACTTCTGTCAATACTCAATGCGCAGCTGCGCCAAAGGCAAATGGCGTCGCGCATAATTTCCTTGATAAGACCCCCTGAGATACACTATCGTTTTTTCTTAGTTGTAGCGCAATCCGAGAAAGATATCCAGGTTGCCACTGCAGGTTTATGCGCCTGGAGCGCATTTAGGTGAGGCCAGTGTAGCGATGGTACAACGAAAAAAGGTGTCAAATCTCCGCCTTTGGATCGGGATAGGCATCTTAATCCCACTCCTGTTGGTATTTGTCACTCTAAAGTCCGACCGCGTGAAGACGTATAGAGTCACCTCCAGTTCCATGTTCCCTACGCTGAGGGTGGGAGATTGCGTTTTTGTCAGCGGTAGCAAACACTATCGTCCGCAGCGCAATGATATTGTGGCTTTTCAAAATCCGACAAGTAAAGGTGAGTATCTGGTCAAGCGTGTAGTGGCGATCCCGAACGATCATATGGGCATTCGTAATAGACATCTCCAGGTTAACGGAACGGTTTTGCAGGAGGGGAAAATCAATGGGCAGTTAATCGCATATAAAGACTTCAGTACAGAAATAAAACAGAACCATATTTTTGTACTCGGAGACAACCGAAATAACAGTTACGATAGTCTGGATTTTGGTCAGCTGGAGTATAGTAGCATTCTGGGTAAGGTAACGTACATATACTGGCCGCTGAAGCATGTTGGTGCAGTAAGGTGACAGGCATGCGTAATTGGACTGAACGGGTTAACTGAATGTGAAGCAAGGAGCAGTCATGGCAAGGGATGTGTGACCCGAAAGGTTACGCGGCTGATCATAGATTTGTGTTGTTTCCCAGGATATAACAATGAGCAAGATACGCAAGGTCAATCCAGGCCGAGCTGTTCCCCACTCTGATAATGCAGATGCACTCGTGGCAAAGGGTGTGGCTGCACTGAGGAACGAGGCTTTTGAGGAGGCGGTGGAATATTTTCGTTCTGCATTAAAGTTGGCGCCATTTCGTCGCGATGTCCGTGAGCTGCTGGCCATGGCGCTAGACAATTGTGCCATCGCGGAGGTAGAGGAAGGCGAGGAGGATATGGCGGTGGAGGAGGCCAGGGCTGGCAAGCATCCCTCTCGCATTACTATTCGGACGGGCATCTGGTTGTTTGTGTTTGGGTTTTTGTGTCTGAGTGTAATGGCTTTTTTTGTCTTCTATAGTGAAAACATCAGGGAGTTCATTCAGAAGTTTGCGTGGGCAAAGGAAGCGGTCAATCCTATTGAGAAGCAGGTGAACGTTCTATACAATACGGCGGAGATTTACTTGAATCAAAATCGCTATGGCGAGGCGATTGCCACTCTGGAAAAGGCTCTGGATCTCAATCCGCCTAATAAGAAGGTGATCGAAGATCGGCTTGCTCAGGTGTATTTTGAACAGGGGGAGTCTTCCTATCGAGCGAAGAACTACACGAAAGCCCTGGAAAGCTACAAAAAGGCGGTGAGCTATAACGCCAACGTAACCGAATACCATTACAACGTGGGATGGGCACAGTATATGATCGGCCGAGATAGTCAGAACAAGGGCCGCCCGTATGTGAAATATTACCGCGAGGCGATTAAGGCGTTTACGAACGCACTGAAAATTGATTCCGGACATGTGCGTTCTTATAGTGCGCTAGCGCGGGTGTATGTGCGGATGAACAATCCTGAGGAGGCAGCGAAGAATTATCGGAAGGTCATTGAGATTGATCCAGATAGCCCGGAGGCCCAGCGCGCCCGAAGCCAGATTGAAAGTATGCTGGGCAAGTCTGTATGAGAAGGGTCTGGTCGGGCGTTTGTAAATCCGGGCCAGGAGGTCAAGCAGCTTAGCAACATGGAAACTGCACATCGCCGCAAGAGACGAACACGATCATTCCGCTTTCCTGCACCGGGTGAGGTGATTATTGCACCGTCGTTGCTGGCGGCAAATTTCGCGGAATTAAAGCAGGATCTCCGGCGCATTAGCCGGGCTCGTTGCGAGTGGGTTCACCTGGATATTATGGATGGCCACTTTGTGCCGAATCTCACCTTTGGCCCGTGTGTGGCCGAAGCTCTTCACCGCGCGATGCCGAACATGTTCTTTGACGCCCATCTGATGGTAGAGTGCCCTGAAGCCTACATTAGCCCATTCGCGAAAGCCGGTGTCAAGTTGCTCACGATTCATCAGGAGTGTTCTTCGGAAATCGGACGTCTGATCGAGACCATCAAGAAGGCAGGGCTGAAGGTTGGGGTTTCCGTCAAGCCAAAAACTGCACTCGCGAAATTAGAGCCTGTATTAGATCGAATTGATCTGGTGCTCATTATGACCGTGGATCCTGGATTTGGCGGCCAGGCGCTGATTCCTGCGACCTTGAGCAAAGTGCGGCGACTGAACTTAATGCGCAAGGCAAAAGGGCATCATTTTGTCATTCAGGTGGATGGCGGAATTGACCGGTCAACTGCACCGCTTGCCGTGGCTGCGGGCGCTGAGGTGCTCGTTGCTGGGACCGCAATATTTGAAAATGGAAGGGTGGGTGAAAATATTCAGGCGCTCCGCAACAGCATTTCTGCTGCATTATCCACCTAGCAATGCATCTGATCTTTTCCCCACATGTTACCCATTGGCAGACCGAAAGGGCTGCGTTGATCGGAAAGAAATAAATTCATTATAGGATGAAGTAGGGTTTTAAAATTT
>CAYVXD010000035.1:0-32334 GCA_964454265.1 uncultured Candidatus Sumerlaeota bacterium
ACAGAGCTGATTTTGACTTGATTTCCAACACACCATCTCTGTGTCTCCGTGGCAGCATTTAAGGCCTTGCATCCCCAACAAGCTAAGAAGTGCTTGCAATTTCCCCTGACCCGAAGATAATGTGAGCAGAATTGCGGGAGCTGAGGAGAGAGCAGCGCCGCACCCGGTTGACTTATGAACGTTGAGCCGTGGGCATGAGGCATGGGTGAACAGGAACACATAGCTTTTCTCGTAGAGCGTCTTGGGGATCAGGATATGCTGAAGGCAATGAGGGCGTATCGCGACTTGCTGCTGTACGGTAGCAAGGCGCTGGAGCCGCTGGCCCAAACGCTCCGGACAAAAGCCACCCCGCGGCGCTTGCGCTTGCGTATCATAGACCTGCTGGGCAAGCTGGGTGTGGAAAAGGCGACGCCAATAATTGAAGAGTTCCTTGAGCTCAAGGACAAGAAGTTCCGTGCGCAGGCTTGTATTGCGTTGGGCTGGTTGCGGAACATGGATGCGTTGCCGGAACTCCAGAAGGTGGCTCGGGATGATCCCGACCGCCGCGTCAGAAACGAAGCTCGCATCGCCATTGAAGAGCTGATCCGTTTTCATGCTTCGAAACCCCCTGTGCTGCCTTCTCCTGACGTTGAGCAGACAGCCGAAGAGACGCAAGTTGTTTTCGATCGAGTAGTGGCTGGCAAGATGCTCCCTGAAACGAAATACCGATACCTGAAAGTCACGAAACACATCCCTCAGCTGGTTGCCCTGCACTATAGTGTCTGCCCTTTTTGGCTCGAAGAGGGTGGACTCACCTGTATTATCAGCCAGCCAGGAGACCCAGTGGTAAAAAACCATATCCGCGAACTTCTATCCTGTCCCCTTGAGTGGCTCGAGTGTGAAGAGGAACGGGTGGGGAAAGCCATTCAGGAGCTTTATGTGCTCGGCCGCGACGATTACTACTACTTCTATCCCGAATACACGGTTTCGATGAAACAAGAGCTAGCGCGTCTCATGCGGGAGCAAATCGCCGTATCTTCTCCGCATTCGCTTCCCGACAGCCCGGACTCTCTTTATGCGCTGAATAGCCTCCTGCATCTATGCCGAGCGCAAGGCATTCACGCTCTGGTTATAGAAAGCACCCAGCTCGTGTTTCGGATATATGCTCTGCACGAGAAAGAGCGGATTGATCTGCCGGTTCCTCCAGAAAATCTTCAGCTCAAGCTCATTCTGGCTCTTAAGATTCTGTGCCAGCAGTTTCCTTATCAGCTGGAGCATGCAGGGCGGCGTAGCGAGACGCTAGTCCGCAATGCCACAGGCACTATCTCGTTGAAGCTCTGGGTGAAAGCAACAGGTCGCCGCGAGCACTTGCAACTTAGTATCACGTACGAGTAGTAGTATGGTTACACGGCACAGCAAGCGCGCCGCGTTTTTCCCTTGACCAAGGGTCAGAAAACCATTGATAAGTGAAGAAGCCTCGATGTCCCGATTTCAACTCAGCGGGGGCGCGCAATGAAAATTGGCATCTTTGGCGGCACGTTCGATCCGCCTCACCTAAGCCATGTGCTGGCCTGCCACTACCTCCTGGAAACCAGCGGTCTCGACAAGATTCTGGTGATCCCATGCTATCAGCATCCTTTTGAAAAACCTGCCGCTCCATTTGAAGATCGTATTGAGATGTGCCGCCTCGCCATGGGCCAGTTGCACCCACGGGTAGAGGTTTCACCCGTTGAAGCTGAGATCGGAAAGGTAAGTTACACCATTGACACCGTGCGCGAGCTAAGGCGCCAACATCCAGATGCCTCTTTCGAACTGATTATCGGTTCCGATATCCTGAAAGAAACCGCAAAGTGGAAAGAGTTCGAGCTGCTGAAAACTCTGGTGTCGCTGCGCATCTTGCCCCGGCTGTGTGAAGAGACCGTCCCAGACCTGGCGAATCCCGAAAAGTTCTTTCTTCCCGACATCAGCAGCTCCATGGTGCGCGAGAAACTCAAGCGCGGAGAACCTGTGGATCAGTACCTCTCACGCTCGGTGATTGACTATATTCATCGCAAAGGGCTTTATAAAAGGTGAAGATGCGGGCCTGGCCGCCTCTGGCGGGCCTGTCTGCTTTTTTCACTCATATTTGCAAAGCTAATCGCCTGAACTCCGCTGCTTTTTTCTCCTTTACAAACCTTCCCTATCTTGTTACTTGAGGAGCTCGTTTTTTGCACATCGACTTACCGCACGAGATTATCTTTCTCTGTGCCTTCGGAAACACAGTAAGCCTCAACTTCAACAACGAAAGGAGTTCTTATGAGTGAGACTCTCCTCCTGGGCTTGGTGCTGGGCATAAGCATCTTTGGGCTTTTCTCTGCGTTCTTACTTGCCCGCTGGGTATTGAAAAAGGACGTTGGTAGTGAGGCAATGCAGGCAATTTCTAATGCTATCAAAGAAGGAGCAGAAGCATTTTTGCGAAGACAATTTGGCACTATTATTAAGCTAGCTATAGTTTTTGCCGCCCTACTGTTTATTGGCTATGCGTTTATGAGAAAGCACATGGAATTCGATCCTGTGAGGACAGCTGCGGGATTAGCGTTCTGGATTATGCTTTCTTTTGTTTTTGGGGCGATATGTTCGCTGATTGCTGGCTATATTGGAATGTGGGTGAGCATAAGAAGTAACATCCGTGCCGCAACTGCGTCACTCAAAAGCTTAAATGAGCCGTTACAGATAGCCCTGCGCGGTGGGGCGGTATCCGGTATCATGGTTGTAGCAATGAGTCTGTTGGGAATCACCGTGCTATATTTAGCGGTCAAATACACCACTCACGTGGATTTGGTAAAGATTCCTTTTCTCATCGTCGGCTATGGCTTTGGCGCTTCGTTTGTGGCCCTTTTTGCTCAGCTTGGCGGCGGAATCTACACCAAGGCTGCGGATGTTGGTGCCGACCTTGTGGGTAAGGTAGAAGCGGGCATTCCCGAAGATGACCCGAGAAATCCAGCAGTCATTGCTGATCTGGTAGGCGACAATGTGGGTGATTGCGCCGGTCGTGGTGCCGACCTGTTTGAATCAACAGCTGCGGAAAATATCGGCGCAATGATCTTAGGTGCTGTAATGGCTGCCCTTGTTCCTGATGCCAATCCTCTCTGGATTTTAGGGGTGATGATGTTCCCGCTCCTTGCGCGTGCTTTTGGAATCATCGCCTCTATCATCGGTATCGTCTCGGTTAAAGCCAGGGAAGACGAACACCCGATGACTGCGCTGAACCGCGGCTATTACGTAACCGTAATCCTGGCGATGATTGGCTTTGGCATTGCCTCAAGGTGCCTCTTGCACCACCACTCAGCCCCTGACGCCTGGTGGCACTTCTGGCTCGCAGGAGCTGTTGGCGTCTTGACTTCCGTAGCCTTCGTTTATATCACACAATACTACACCGATTATAAATTCCGCCCCACCCTTTCAATTGCAGAGGCAAGCAAAACCGGCCCTGCCACTAACATCATCACCGGCGTATCAGTCGGCTTTGAGTGTACAGCCCTACCCACAATTGTTATCTCCATAGCAATCATAGTTGCCTATTATCTCGGCACAACATCGGGGTTTGCTCACGGAGGCCTCTTCGGAACCGCTGTGGCTACCATGGGCATGCTTTCCACCGCTGCGTACATCTTAGCCATGGACACGTTCGGACCAATAGTTGACAATGCTGGTGGCATTATAGAGATGAGCAATCAGCCGAAAGAGGTGAGAACAAAATCCGACCGGCTGGATGCCGTGGGTAATACCACCAAGGCCCTGACCAAAGGCTATGCCATTGGCTCAGCTGCCTTAGCCGCTTTCCTTCTATTCAGCGCGTATCTTGATGAAGTGAGAAACTACGGGCTCAATCTCACGGGCGTTGATATCGCCAAGCCGGAAGTTTTTGTCGGTGCTCTTCTTGGTGCGATGCTGGTTTTCCTGTTTTCCGGCCTTGCTATTCGAGCGGTTGGTCGCGCTGCCTATTATGTCATCAACGACGTCCGTGCTCAATTTAAGGAAAAACCCGGCATCCTCTCGGGAACAGAAAAACCGGATTACGGTCGCTGCGTTGACATCGTCACTAAGGGTGCCTTGAAAGAAATGGTTTTGCCTGGCCTGTTGGCTGTTCTGATGCCTGTGGCTGTCGGCATCGTCTTCAAACTTCTCGGCATTGGTGCGGAGACAGTCGCCGCTTTTTTGATGGTTGGAACAATTGCGGGAATTTTATTGGCAACATTTCTCAATAATGTTGGCGGTGCCTGGGATAATGCGAAAAAATTTGTTGAAGCCGGCAATTTCGGCGGCAAAGGCTCAGATGTTCATAAGGCAACAGTCATCGGCGACACGGTTGGAGATCCGTTTAAAGACACGGCTGGCCCTTCGCTGCATGTGTTAATTAAGTTGCTTTCTACAATTACCCTAGTCCTTGCTCCTCTATTTATTTGAGGGGGCGGGCAGTTTACCTCCGGCCCCTCATCCTGAGCGAAGCGAAGTATCACCTTTCAAGCGATAGTCATTATAGGAGTAAGATCCTTCGTCGCTTCGTTCCTCAGGATGAGCAGTCGGCATTATAGAAAACTCCCCGACTGCTCATTTATTTAAACCATCCCGAAAACATGCCACGGCAGGATGCCTAGAAGCATCCTGCCCTTTGGTGCATGCGACTAGCACGACCCACCAGCTCGCCCCTACAAAATGTAATACAATCCCAAGTCGATTCTCCAACGTCGAATTAGACGCCTTCATTATCATGCTGAACAATACTCACGGCAGATTATTAATTGTAGGGGCAACCCTCGTGGTTCCCATAATGAAAGGGCAGGCACAAGGCCTGCCCCTACAATTGGATTGCAATCGAATATCCTTCGCTTTACTATCTTATCATCCAAAGTAGAAGAAAAAGACGGGTAATAAATGAAGCTCGATCCTCAAAAACATCAGCGGCGTTCCATTCGATTAAAAGACTACGACTATCCTGAGGCGGGCGCATATTTCGTGACCATATGTGCGCAGAATCACAGGTGCTTATTTGGCAATATTGTAAATGGACAGACGAAGTTATCTTCAATTGGCAAGATCGTCCAAAATGAATGGAATTCTATGCCAATTCGCTTCCCGAATGTCGAACTAGACGAATTCATTATCATGCCAAACCATATCCCCTGCATATTAATTGTAGGGGCAATCCGCCGCGGCGGATTGCCCATGATAAAAGGGCAGGCACAAGGCCTGCCCCTACACTGGGAAAAATTGTTGGTTCATTTAAATCACGTTGTGTTCGTAAATGCATACAAAATAGCTTGAACGTTGATAAACTATGGCAACGCAACTATTACGAACACATCATGCGTGACGAACACTATTAGAGCCAAACCCGCGAGGTCATTTTCAATAACCGCCTTAAGAATGTAAATTGGCTTGCGCACACCCGCCAAGTAAATGGAAATTGAATTTAACCAATTGCGGCGATGTCGATTTGAACTCGGGCACCACATCATAGCAAGAATATGAGGGAATACATCCTGAAGCCCAAAAGACCACATAATATATGTAGGGGCGTATTGCAATACGCCCATAAATCTGTACAACGCATTCATATATCATACAAAATGGCAGGCAAAATGAAATACGATCCCTAAGAACATCATCGCAGGTCAATCCGATTAAAGCACTATGACTATTCAACAGCAGGCGCATACTTTGTGACAATATGTACGCACAGAGCGAAATGTGTGTTCGGAAACATAGTCAATAGCGAAATGAAATTGAACAAATATGGTACAATTGTTCAAAATGAGTGGATTAAGACTGGCGCGTTACGCAAAAATCTAACGCTAGATCAATATGTTATTATGCCAAATCATCTCCATGGCATTATTATAATTACGCACGATCTTAAGGGCGTATTGCAATACGCCCCTACAAAAGAACTCCGATCACCAACCAAAACGATCGGGGCGATTATGCGAGGATTTAAGTCTGCAACCACAAAGCAAATCAACGAGATGCGCCATACCTCGGGGAGACTGGTCTGGCAACGCAACTACTATGAACACATCATCCGTGACGAAAAGAATTTAAACAAAATCCGCGAATACATTGTAAACAATCCCATAACATGGGAATTGGATGATGAAAATCCTGAAAACATAAAACGGGCGATCTGCCCGCCGCGGCGGGTCGCCTCTACATCATGAACTCATAGACGAGCGTATATCATGCCGTAGCATTTATTTTGCCAGATGCTCAAAATTAACAAGGGGGACGAAGAGATGAGAAAATACTGGCTGATTTTGGGAATCATGATTTTGGCCTTGGGCCTTATCATGAGTTGCGGCGGGGGCAAACCTTCGGCGCCTAAGCTTACCACGGAAGAACAGGTTGCTGCTGTTGAGGTTGATCTGAAAACCCTCGAGCTCACGTTGGCAGATTATTTTTCCACCAACAACACCTTCCCTGATTCTTTGAATTCCCTCACCACCCCAATAGCCTTTATCACCACCCTTCCTGTTGATCCGTTCAATCTTGATCGCCACCCAGTAGATAAAGGAGAAAATCCGTATAAATACCTGAAGCGGGGCGAAGGTGAAACGGCAGACGTTACTCTTTATAGCTACGGGCCAGATAAAGATGATGACAATGCCAGCGTAGCGTATGACCCCCGTAATGGAACTAAGAGCAACGGCGATATTGTAAGACCCGCATCTGCACCTCCAAAAGACGCGTTGCTGGGAACCCCCGGTCACTGGTATCCGTACGAGAACGAACAGATTGCACGTGCTTCGGATGATAATGGGATTAAAGACTTTATGTGGGCGATGAAAAGTGCTCGCTGTGATCTCCGCAATACCACAGATTCAGCGACAATGGAGATGGCAACAACCGTAACGCTAGAAGGCTGGCAGGGTGAACTCGGCGATTTAGAAGCTTTAATAGAGAGGAATCAACAAGCGTTTACCCTTATCCATGAAGGGGCAAAAAAACCCTTTGCAAAAGAAATAATAGTAGAGAAAAAGCTTACTTGTGGACACGGGTTCCCAAGTCCCTTCTCAATGCCTGTTCTAACAAAATTGATGATTTGTCAGGGAAAGATGTTTGAAGCAGAGGTAAATCCCGAAAAGGCTATACGCAACTACATTGACATCGCCAGATTTGGCCAGTCAGTTGGTTCCAGCCTTCTTATCGGAAAGATACTTGATATTCAGACTGAATCAGCGGCTTATAAGGCACTGCAAGCAGCTCTCCTCAATGCTCAGCTTCACAGCGCCTATCTGGAAGGACTGCTTGAAGAGCTGGAAAAACTTGAGCAGAGCAGCCCGCCATTAGCTATTGCCTTCTGGCATGAGCATTTAGCTACTATTCACACAATTGAACAGGCAGACAGCGTAAAGAAATATAGCAAGACTTATCCAAAGCCCAAGGGTGTACCGCGTTTCTTATTTTCCATGTTTATAAAGAACAAAATAATGAACACAATAACAGAGAATAACCGGAAATTCTGGACCGGAGCAATTGAATACTCGAAAAAGCCCTACCCGGAAGCCATTATATTTGATATTCGACCAGAAATTGAAATAATGGACCCTTTTACCGAAACGAACATCCCGCAATTCGCTATGATGCTCACACCAGAGACCACAAGAAAAACACACGCCCTGGGTACAAGAATCATGGCTGCTCTGGAGCTTTTCAAGGTGCGGAACAAAGCCTATCCCTCAACAATTGATGAGCTCGGTGCAATTCTCGATCCGATTCCTCTTGATCCCTTTACCGAGAAAAACTTCAGATACGAAAAAGTCGGCGACGCATACAGGCTCTACAGCGCAGGCCCGGACATGCGCGATGATTTTGCCGCACTAAAATATGACCGCAAAAACGGTGCCCAGAGCGCAGGTGATATCATCTTTCGCGAATAGCCTTTGGAGTAATCGTCCTTAAGCCGACAGTGCTCTATATTAATAAGGGGGGCGAGGCTATGAAGAAATACTGGCTGATTTTGGCAATCGTAGCAATCGGCGTGTTTTTGGCAGTTATGATAAGTTATATTTCCAACCCTACGCCGCGCAAGCCTAAGCTCACCATAGAAGAAAAAATCGCTGCTGTTGACGCTGACCTGAAAACTCTCGAGCTCACGCTGGGTGATTACTTTTCGACACACAATACCTTTCCCGGTGATCTGATCTCTCTCTCCACACCGATAGCCTTTATAAGTACCCTTCCCGTGGATCCATTCAATCAGGATCGCCACCCAGTAGATAAAGGAGAAAACCCGTATAAATACCTGAAGCGGGGCGAAGGTGAAACGGCAGAGGTTACGCTTTACAGCTACGGCCCGGATACCGATGACGACAATGCCAGCGTCGTTTACGATTCTCAGAATGGCACTATCAGCAACGGCGATATTTTCAGGCACATCTCCGCTCCTGCTGATGACGCATTGATGGGAGTCCCAGGCCGCTGGTATGAATATGAAAACCGACAGATTGCACAGGCTTCGGATGATAACGGCATAAAGCAGTTTATGCTGGAGTTGAAAAAGGCTCGCTATGATTTGAACGATCCTAAAGACTCAGCTGCAGTGGAGGCAACAAAATCCGTGAGGCAAGATGGCTGGCAGGGCGAACTCACCGATTTAGGGGCTTTGATAGAGAGGAATCAACAAGCATTTTCCCTTATCCATGAAGGCGCAAAAAGGCCCTTTGCTAAAGCGGTGATACAAGAAAAAGAGCTTCATTTTGGAACCGCAAATCCCAATTTCATCTCAATGCAGGTTTTAACCAAGTTGACGATTTCCCAGGGAAAGAAGTTCGAGGCAGAGGGAAAACCCGAAAACGCTATACGCAACTACATTGACATCGCCAAATTCGGCCAGTCAATCGGCAACGGCACTCTTATCGGAAAGCTCATTGATATTGCTATTGAATCAATGGCATATAAGGCCGTGCAAAAAGCGCTTCTCGTTTGTCAACTTGATAGCACCTATTTGGAAGGATTGCTTGAAGAGCTGGAGAAACTTGAGCAGAGCAGCCCGCCATTAGCTATTGCCTTCTGGCACGAGCATCTCGGCTTTGTTCACTCAATTGAACAAGTAGACACATTAGGAAAGCCCAACACTCTGGGCAAGATTCTGCTCCGTTACACAGTCTTCCCCTTCATGAAGAATAAAATGATAAAGAACAATACGAAGTTCTGGACTGAAGCAATTGACTACGCGAAGAAGCCCTACCCCGAAGCAATTACATTCGATACTGACTCGAGGCTCGAGAAAATGGACCCATGCACCAAAATGAGCATTCCAAATATCTCTAAGGCACTTATAAGAGATACGTATAAAAAGGCACGCTCACGGGGAGCACATATTATGGCAGCGTTGGAGCTTTTTAAGAGACGGAACAACGCCTATCCCGGTACGATTGATGATCTGGGCACTATTCTTGAGCCAATTCCCCTTGACCCTTTTACGGAGAAGAATTTCAGATACGAGAAAGTAGGCGACGCATATAGACTCTATAGCCTGGGCCCAGATATGCGCGATGATTTCGATGCACTAAAATATGGACCCAAAAACGGCACCCAAAGTGCTGCCGATATCATCTTCCGTGAATAATCTACCGAGATAACTCTTTCAATACCTTCCTGCGTTTATCTGTGGTTTAAATATGCATTAGTATTGCAACCGCAGATGCACGCAGATTAACACAGATAAACACTTGAGGCTTTTTCTCTTATTGTTCCTATACATAGCGACATAAGTAATGCCATGTCTCCTTTTGTCATATTGAGATTCTTCGCCCGCCTCAGGCGGACTCAGAATGACGCCTCTCTTAGACAGATCTCGCAAGGTATGGAAAGTTATTGGAGCTCATTTATGTCGTTATGTATAATTTGTGCGCAATGGAGCGGCGCCCCGCCCGCCGCGGCGGATCCCCCCTACTCAAAAAAAATTCTTCAACATTCCACATTCTCCCTGCCTGACTCACTACCAGCATACATGTCAACTGCTTAAAAATGTATCTCATTCTTAGCCCAAGTTCCGCAGTTAAACCCAAATTTTGCGGTTGAGTTTAAAGAAAGCGACAGGATAATGATGCAAAATACAGAAAACCCTTTGCTTATGAGGCAGAAGTCTTCATCTGAAAAGAAGCACAAAAAAACGAGAAAATAAATTCATAATTATTATACAGGATAATAAGATGAACAGGATAAAAAAATGTAAAGAATCCCGTGAATCCTCGATAAATCCTATTCATCCTGTAAATATTCTTCTTTAAGACAACATCTGGGCTGAAAATTTCTTCCCAAGAGAGCCTAACTGCGGAAGTTGAGTTAGGCAAGGCGCGTAAAGAAGGGTCATATATGAAAATTGAGCGACATGGCTCTCCTTCATGTCGCTCAATCATGAAAACCTGCTTATTGCTACTTCACATTGGTAGACTCAAGTCAACTGCACGTCAGGGACCCTGCATAATCCCCTCAATTTCCGCAACTATCTGGCGGTCAGTGAAGTGGCGACTGGTAATAGCGCCACTGGGACAGCCCGCCCCGCATGTCCCGCACCCCTTACACAACGCCTCGTTGATAACTGATATCTTTTTCTCCTCGTCAAAGCTAATTGCCGTTGAGGGGCACAACCCGTTGCAAATGCGGCACCCTGCGCATTTCTCCTCGTCAATCACTGCAACAATTGATTCGATTTCCGCCTTCCCTTTGACCAGGGCGGAGAGTGCGGCAGAGGCAGCCGCAGACCCCTGTGCTACAGACTCTGGAATATCCTTTGGCCCCTGGCATACCCCGGCAATATAAATGGCGTCGTTACTCGTTGCCACCGGTGCAAGCTTCGGATGCTTTTCAATAAAGAAGCCGTCCTTACCTTGTGCGATCGTAAAGATGCGGGCGGTCTCCAGAGCATCAGATCGTGCCTGGATTGCGGTACAGAGAATTATCATATCCACAGGGATTCTGCGGATAATACCGATCAGGGTGTCTTCACAACGAATGATCAGTTTGCCTCTTTCCTTCTCATAAATGGCAAAGTCGGAGACCTCTGCTACCTTACCACGCACAAAGCGGATATCTTCTTCCAGCAATCGGTGATAAAACTCCTCATAGCCCTTTTTATAGCAGCGCAAATCTATATAGAAGTTATACACTTCAGCATTAATCTTTTCCTTCAGCAGGTGGCCGTATTTCAGCGCATACATACAACACACAGCAGAGCAGTACTCGTGATACTCCTTATCGCGACTCCCCACGCAATGGATAATCCCCACACTCTCTGGCTCCTTACCATTCGCCATCAAAATCTTGCCAGCTGTAGGCCCGGATGCGCAATTCATTCGTTCAAATTCCAGCGAGGTTATGACGTTTTTCAACCTGCCATATCCATATTGCGTCATCACACTAGGATCGAATGGTTCAAAACCGGTGGCGAGAATGGCTGCTCCGACCTCAACCTCGCGTATTTTGTCTTCCATTTCAAAGTTAATCGCCTCTGGCTCACAAACCTTTTCACAGACGCCGCACTCACCGGTTCGGAAATGAATGCAGGCGTCTTTGTCAATCACCGGCACATTCGGCACTGCTTGCAAAAACGGAACCGATATCGCCCTTGCCGGACCTAAGCGCAAATCCTCGTGAACTATCTGGCGTCCCTCTAGTTCCTCTAGCTTTATTGCACCTGTCGGACACACAAACGCACATGCTCCACACGCGATGCACGCCTCCGACTCTGTTCCAAATGGTGGGGTCACCTCCCTATCCGCTCCTCTATTTGCAAACGCTATCGCTTGCGCACCTACTATCTCATCGCACACCCTTACGCACAGACCGCACAGTATACACTCCTCTTTCCCATAACCAAAGCGCGATTTCTCAATACCATATTCCGCCGCCAACTCCTTCAGTATCGGCACCTCCGCACTACATCGCGCCAGCAACAACTCCAGTATCATCTTGCGTATCTTCCGTACACGCTCATTATTCGTGTAAACCACCAGCCCGTCCGAAACTGGATAATTACACGCCGTTACTATTCTGCGCCGCTTCCCTCTCACTATCTCAACCGAACATATTCTGCACGCTGCATATGGCTCAATCAGCTCGTTATAGCAAAGCGTTGGAATTCTTATCCCCAGCTTCTTCGCGGCGTGAATGATCGCTTTCTCCTCTTCAATCTCTACCTTCTGATCATCAATCGTTACAGTTACCATAACCTACTCCTTTTTAGTTTACTATCCGCTCCTTACCGCCGTTATCTGAGACCCGCTTTGGCGAAACGCCAGGTATCATTATTCCCGTATTACTGCATCAAACCTGCACGCATCATAGCAAGTGCCGCACTTGATGCACGCTGATGTTTCAATCGTATGCAGCTTTTTCGGCTCACCGCTTATACAATTTACCGGACAATGCTTCGCACAAAGCGCGCAGCCCGTGCATTTTTCAGCATCAATCCGGTAGGTTATGAGCGCTTGACATACCCCCGCCGGGCATCGCTTATCCTTTATATGCGCAACATATTCGTCCTTGAAATATCGCAGCGTGCTTAACACCGGATTCGGTGCCGTACCGCCCAGCGCACACAGCGACCCTTCCACCATCAGCTCTGACAAATCTTCTAACTTCTGTATATCCGCTTCCTCACCTTTTCCATCGCAAATTCGGGTCAAAATCTCTCTCATCTGCCGCAGACCTTCTCGGCACGGCGTACACTTCCCGCACGATTCACCGTTCAGAAAATCTATAAAGTATCGCGCAACGTCTATCATACAATCTTCTTCATCCATAACTATCATCCCGCCAGAACCCATCATCGAGCCCACACTCAGCAAACGATCAAAATCTACTGGCAGATCCAGCAACTCGTCCGGGATGCAACCACCTGAAGGGCCGCCTGTCTGAACTGCTTTGAATCGTTTCCCTCCTCCTATCCCGCCGCCTATATCGTAAATAATCTCACGCAACTTTATCCCCATTGGCACCTCTACCAGCCCGGTATTCTTCACCTTCCCGACAAGCGAGAAGACCTTCGTGCCCGTGCTCCCCCCCTGCTCCGATTCGCTGACATCACGTGTGCCTATAGTGGAGAACCATTTCGCACTGCGCTGAATTATCACAGGTATGTTGGCCCACGTCTCGACATTATTTATCAACGTGGGCATATCGCGTAGACCCTGCTGCGCGGGGTAGACATACTTCGCTCGCGGCTCGCCTGGCTTCCCCTCTATTGAAGCAATCAGGGCTGTCTCCTCGCCGCATACAAACGCACCCGCACCGCGATGAACCTCTATGTCAAAACTGAAGTTGGTCCCCAGAATGTTCTCTCCCATAAGGCCGTATTCCAGCGCCTGGTCAAGCGCCAGCATAAAACGCTTCAATGCTAACGGATATTCCATTCGAACATAAATATATCCTTGCCGTATCCCAACTGCGTATGCGCCTATCGCCATACCTTCTATGACCGAATGCGGATCGCTCTCAACAATGCTTCGATCCATAAATGCTCCCGGGTCGCCCTCATCGCAATTGCAAATTAAGTATTTCTCATCCCCGATCGCATTGCGGCACACTTCCCACTTTAATCCTGTTGGGAATCCTCCGCCGCCTCGCCCGCGCAGGCCCGATACCTTTACCTCTTCGATCACCTGTTCCGGTGTCATAGAAGAGAGCACTTTCGCCAGCGCCTTGTATCCATCCCGAGCAATGTATTCCTCAATGTTCTCTGGATCTATAAGCCCGCGGTTCCTTAATGCTATCAACATCTGCTTGCCGAAGAATGGTATGTCGCTCACCTTCGGTATTGGCTCAGCCTCTTTGCTCGGCGTAAACATCAGCTTCTTATACGGTCTCCCCTTTACCAGGTGCTCCTCTACCAGCCCAGGAATATCCTTTACGCTCACCTGCTGGTAAAAAATTCCATCTGGTTGCACAAGCATTATTGGCCCTACACCGCAAAACCCATTGCAACCTGTCGCAATCACCTGAATCTCGTTCTCCAGACCGCGTTGCTTAATCTCCTTCTCCAGAGCCTCCTTTACCTCCAACGAGCGATTACTCACGCAGGCCGTACCCGCGCATAGCAACATATGCAGTCGGTATGGCATTTCTTCAACCTCCTGGGTGTAAACGTGCTAATTTCTGCTCTTTCAATAACGCCAATTCCTTTTAGCGTTCCTCCCCGTCCCTTGTTATCCCACACGCTCGCTTCCTATTGCCAGTGCATACTCCTTAATAATGTTGCCACCAAGCACATGCTCGTTCAGTATTCTCCGAATCTTTTCATCCGTAAGGTCAACATATTTTACTGGTGTTTGCCCCGCAATCTGAACCGTTGCCATTGGCTCTCGGCTGCACAGACCCGCGCACCCAGACGTGCTCACACGCACATTCTTAATGCCCTTTGCTTCGATCTCCTGTAACAAGGCCGTCATTACCTTCCTCGCCCCAGCAGCAATCCCGCAAGTTCCCATATGCAGGTTTATCGTAGCAAGTGCCTTTCCCTCTCGCACAATATGGTCTTCCTGAATCTTTTGGCGCAGCTTCTCAAGGTCTGTAATCGTGAGCTTTTTCATCTTCTACGCACCACCTTCTGCCAGACCGGAGCCGTCCGGCTTATTTATATTTCTTCAAAATCGTAGCTACCTTTGTCGAATTTATATTCCCATAAAGATCCTCGTTTATCGTCACGACTGGTGCCAGACCGCAACATCCAAGACATCGAACCGAGTCCAGACTGAATTTCTGATCCGCCGTAGTCCCACCCGGCTCGATCCCCAACTGCCGCGAAAATGCATCCAATATTCGCTTCCCCCCTTTTACGTGGCATGCCGTACCCATACAAACGCTTACCTCAAACTCCCCTCTCGGGGTTAGACTGAACCCCTTAAAAAACGTCGCCAAATGATATACCCTGCCAAGTGGAACCTCTATGGTTCGGGCAATCTCCTCAAGCACCTCCCTGGGCAAATAATGATATTCCCCCTGAACGTCCTGAAGCATTTCAATAAGAAACTCTTGCCTCCCGTTCCAACGCTGAATAATATCCTGGACCTTTCCGAGCTCCAGCACGCTATCCTTCATTTCATGCCTCCTGTCCCAGATGGGAGCCGTCTGGCTCACCTATTGAAGTCTTCTTCGCACCTCTCGAGCAGCGTCTATATAGTCAAGGCTCGCCCGTCCAAGGCGCTCCTTCATCTCCTTTGTCGAAATCCTTACTTCCCGTAGCGGCCACTTATGATAGAATGTGAAATCCACTTCCGGATTTCCGCATATCAACGTTATCAGTGTATCCCCTACATTCCCCAACGGCTTTCTATCTATATGACTATATTGAAACGTCGCCCTAACGTGTGTCCCCTTGCCCCGCTTCGATTCTATGGTTATCTTCCCATTCGCCATCTCTGCGGCCTGCGCAAGAAGCGCCAAGCCGAGACCCATGTCTCTCTCGGTTCGACTCGTCACAAACGGGTCTGCCGCCTTTCGCACCATCTCCTCATCCATCCCCACGCCATCATCGTCTATCTCCAAAATCAGCAAATCCGCCCTTGTATCTTCTATCAGCCTTATCTCAACGTTCTTCGCTCCAGCCGTTATTGAATTCTCTACTATATCCAATATGTGAAGCGATAAATCCTGCACAATCAATTACCGTAGGCGAGCGTTTCCAAAATTCCTCAAAATCAGTCACCAATTTTATGGGTGAATCTCCTTAACATCTCCCGGATCGCTGCGAAAGAAGCCTCGCTTAGCTCCAACTCCGTCACCGCCTGCCCTATCTCTTTCAAACGATGCGCATCCGAAGACCTGAAAATGAAATACCTTTCACACCCCTGGAATTTCCTCCTCGCTTCCTCCACCGTCGTCCGGCTCGAAATCTCCAGCGCATCCAGCTCCAGCTCATCCGGAATAAATCCCAGCTGCCCTATTATCCCAAAAGCCTCCCGGTCTATGTGTGCCGCTATCGCCAAACCTCCTGCATCGTGTATCTGCCGTACTGCTTCCTCAACTGATATATCTGAAGAGCCTATTAGCAGCCGCTGGTTAAGTTCCAGAACTTCACCTTCTGCGTTCACTACCGGCTGTATCCCGAACGCCTCTTCGTCATTCTCTCCATACAAATGCTGATACACAAATTCCTGAACCTTCAGAGCATCGGCGCATCTGTCAAAGAGCCCGGCTATATGAACTTCTTCGCGTGTTGTAATCTCTATACCTGGCAGCACCTTTAGTCCGCTGCCCCTTGCAGCCTCAATCACCGCACGTGCATTTTCCGCACTGTTGTGATCGCAGACGGCGATTATATCAATCCCCTTTCGCAAAGCCTCCTCAACGATTCCTTTGGGCGACATCTCCAACTCGCCGCATGGCGACAGACACGTATGTATATGCAAGTCCGCCGCAATTCCTCTCGCCATCTCCCTTCATCTTTCAATCAGCTTAACGCCAAAGCGCGGGCACTCTGAAGAATGCCCCTCATCGCCTCGGCGATCACCGTATCCCCATTTCATACAATCTTCCGGCCAGCTCGAACGTCGAAAGCTCACTCTCTAGCAACACTATCCTTTCCTTCTCTGCCTTTTCGAGCGTATCGGCGTCCGGCTTACGGCTGTTCACCAACAAGATCGCCGCGAGATCCTTCAACTTCGCTACCGCCAATATATTCGCATGTGTCTGCAACGTCACCCACAAATACCCCTCCTTCGAATTTGCTATGACGTCGCTCAACAAATCACTCGCATATCCACCCTTAACCTCTACCTCCTTCACCTTGTCCTCTGCGGTGCGCACCTTCACTCCCAATTGGCGAACGATCTGGTCTAATTTCATCGCCCTTCATCCTTTATGCGCCAGGCTAGGCGCGTTAATCTTTGATGTACCCTGGCTTCTTATTGAGCAACCGCAGCATCTCCTGGCCCGTCGCTTTCAGGCGCTCCTGATAAATAAATATGCAATCCGTTATCTGTGCCGCACCTTGCACCACATCCTCAGCAAAAGCTCCACAGTTCGGGGCACCACAACATCCACAATCTATCTGCGGTAAATTCCGATATATCGCGTCCTTCTTCCTCATCTTCTCTATTGCTTTCGTGATATTCTCATCCAGCCGCTTACGCGGAGTTACTGGCAAACGCATCTCCGTGAAAAAATACTTTTCATTATACAGCCCCTGTATCTCCTCCCGGCTCCGCTTTGGTTCATCTCCGTATCGCTTCATCAACCTGATTAAATTACTCCTCGATACATAGGGATTCTCAACTGTCAGCGAGCCTCCTATGCATCCCTCCGGACACGAATGGCATTCGATATAGTCAATATCTCGCAGCCTTCCATTTTCTATATCCTCAAACGTTCTGATCACATTCTTCAGCCCATCAACTGCCAGACTGTTTTCCATCTGTAACGACGCCGTCTGTCCCCCGAGCATCGTCCACTCTAGTCCTATTCTGGAGACGTTATTCATCGATACCTCCGGCGGTGTCACGTTCCTAATCTCTGCCATAAGTGCCACTACACTGCTGTATATCTCCGCTATTGAAATAGCTCCATCAATAAAAGACTTCTCCTTACGCGGATGAAACTTTATATCTATCATCTTCGAGGGACACGGCGTCAGATATATCACCCCTATCTCATCTTCCTTTAAACCCAATTCCTTTGACCTCTGCGCCTTTACTTCCCTCGCTACTATCTCCTTGGGCGACTCAAACGGCACCACCAGCTCCGCCAGATCCGGATATTTCACCTGTATCAGGCGCACTATAGTCGGGCAAAACGACGATATCAGCGGCTTACGAAGCGTATAATTCTCCAGATGCTCTCGTATTGCCAGCGATACGGCCTCGCACGCGCCCGTTACGTCCGCAACTTCATTAAACCCCAGCTTCAGTAACGCACCCTGTATCATCTCCGGCGTAACGTCTCGACCAAACTGTCCATAGAGCACAGGTGACGGTACTGCTACCGTATGCTTGAAATGCGACAGGTCGGAAAAAGAATCCGTCGCTGGTATTATCGCTCGATTTGGACATACCTTGATACACTCACCGCAGTCTATGCATTGCTCCACTATCAATTCGGCTTTGCCATTACGAACCCGAATTGCTTCCGTTGGGCATATCCTCATACACATCATTCGCCCGTTACATTTCTCCACGTTCACATAAACCGAACTTGAATAGGCCCTCATTCGCTTTGTACCACCCTATTCCTTATCAGTATACTCAACTGCGTTCCTTTCCCAACCGTGGAAGCAATTGAAAACTCATCTGAATTCTTCTTTATGTTCGGCAAACCCATTCCCGCTCCAAATCCCATCTCTCGTATCTCCGGCGATGCCGTCGAATATCCCTCCTGCAACGCCAACTCTATGTCTTCTATCCCGGGTCCCTCATCCTCTACAGATATCTCAACTTTCATCGGCTCTATACGCAGCGTCATCACCCCTCGCTTCGCATACATCACCATGTTCATCTCTGCTTCATACGCCGCTATCGCCACTCTCCTTATTACTTCTCCTGGTATCCCTATTTGCTTGAGTATGGTCTTTATCTGTGTCGAAGCATTGCCTGCATTCCTGAAATCCCCACCCTCAACTAAGAATTGCTGCGAAAATAAGGTCTCCACCTTTTCCTGTATCCGCCACCCTCACGCACAAGGCGCATTTTCAACATGCTAAACTTCGCTTCCCCCTCGAAGCCCCTTTGCGTATAGCCGTCCGCAAGATTCATACATTAAGAGCTTCGTAGAGAGCAGCGGTATACCCTTCTCCTTTGCCAACGCTATCGTATCCTTATCCGGTTTCTTCCCTCTTACAAATACTATCGCCCTCACATCCGCTATATCCGCTGTTCGCACCACTTGCGCATTTGCCAATCCTGTAAGCATCAGCGCATTCGGCTTGATAAACGCCAGAACATCGCTCATCAAATCAGCCCCACAACCAACGTCTATCTCCATATCCAGCTGATCTTCGCCACCAATAACCTCACAGTTCAATGTATCGCATATCTCTCGCAGTCTCATTGCTTCAACCCGGGTTCTCAACTACCCTCCGCAAAGGAGGTATCTCCCCTTTTAACTGACTAACGGCCTAACCGAACTAACCGTTCTACTTCACCTCTTTTATTACCTTATCCCCTATCCGTATCCTTCTTCGCCTTGGAAGAGTGAACGAAGGGCAATTCTCCCAGCACAGGCCACACCCGTTGCACTTATCCACATCAACATACCGCGCCTTCTGCTCTATCTTTACCTTAAAATTACCTATATACCCCGAAATTTCTTTCACTTCGCTGTAGGTCATCAACTCTATATTTGGATGTTTTCCTACTGACACCATTTTCGGGGTCAGAATGCATGCTGCGCAATCGAGCGTTGGAAAGGTCTTGTCGAATTGCGACATATGGCCACCGATGCTTGGCTCTTTCTCAACCAGATAGACTTTCTTGCCTGCATCTGCCAGGTCAAGCGCTGCCTGAATCCCGGCAATGCCAGCGCCGACAACAAGCGTGTCGGGATGAATGTCAACTTCCTTGGTTTCCAGCGGCTCCAGGTACATTGCACGATGCACAGCTCCCCGGATCAAAGCCATGGCTTTATTCGTGGCTGCATTGCCGTCCTCAGTTACCCAGGAACACTGCTCGCGGATGTTAGTCATCTGAAGCAAATAGCGGTTCAACCCCGCATCCTCACAGGCGCGACGAAACGTTCGCTCGTGCATTAGTGGCGAGCACGATGCCACCACCACACGCTCAAGACCGTGTGCTTTAATATCGTTTTGAATGAGTTCCTGCCCTGGATCCGAGCACATAAACTTATAATCCTTTGCAACGACAACCCCTAGAAGGTCTTTTATGTACTCCACAACTTGGTCAATGCGCACTTTGCCAGCGATGTTCGACCCACAGTGGCAGACATACACTCCAATTCGCGGTGCCATACCGATACTCTCCTTCTAACAGAATTTGAAATAACACAAATTTGCGCTCATCGAGCGCCTCTTAGAGCAGTAATTACATGTAAAAAACGGGATTGGCCAAGAAAACCCAAGAGATTAGAACTGATAATGCGACCCGGCCATGTTCTAATTTTCACAAAATTATCCCTTGAATTTAAGAAACCTGAATTAATTGGCTCCCTGTATCTTTCTAGCCAAAATGGCTTAACATTGTTAAATCCGCATTATTCCTGGGCACAGCAATTGGGGAATATTATCACAAAATAGCGCGCACAAAGCCAGCAGCGGCTTTTCTTTCCTTCTTATATACACTTTTTATTACTTCCTTTCGGCATGTTGTCAAGAGCTTTTCTCAATCCCCAACTTTCAATAAAAGAGGCTTATCTCTTACCCAGCAGTAGTCTATGGTATCTGGAGGTGTTTGTGTATAAAATTTTTACACAAGCCCATAAGAAAGGGATTGTGCAAAGCGGCTCCTTTCGAATAGAGAACCCCAAATTACCCAATTCTCCGTATTCTCTCTTTTCTGATTAAGAACCAGGGCTATGCGATGTTGGCTGCACCATTAATATCAATTATGGCGTCTATGCCGGCGAAGCCGTGCGACGACCGGCACGCAGCACCGATAGTGGACATAAACCATCACGGCGGGGATCGGGGGATCTTACGAACAATACAACTGCGCATAGGCCACGTTAGGAGCGTCCTGCTCTTGCCGGATTCTTTGGGACAGGTAACTGTTGTAATGGTTAAAAACTAAGAAACACTATCAAAATGAAATTTTTATTCGCCTAAGTGCGCCTAAGGCGCATTAACCACTACGACACAACGTACACACCTTGTAGGGGCGAGGTCTCCTCGCCCCAGGGCGGGTTAACCCCGCCCCTACATTTTGAATCTTTAATTCGGCTTATGCGCCTGAGGCGCATTCACGTCGTGCCGTCGTGGTTTGACAGTTATTTTTGTTAGGTGCTCTAAGAAACCGTGGAGGGATTTATTCCACAGTTATGCACTCAACCGGGCAACCGGTTCGAGCATCTTCAATTTCTGCCTTTAGGTCCTTAAAATTGGCGTCGTTTTTCACCTTCGCTTTATCGCCGTCCATGTAGAAGACATCGGGGCAGATGGCTTCACAGGCTCCACACGCGATACACACCTCTTCGTCAATCACAATCTTCATCGGCATCTCTCTGTCTCGCTCCTGGAAAAAATTAACTTCCTCTCCAAATAATACTCCCACTACATCTAGCAGGTTTTCCGAAGCTTGACAAGAATTTTTTGCGCACCTCTCCATTGGCTGAAAGGTTGCGCGGATCAACGCTATTGATCCCACCTGGTGGACGAATTCCCGCTCCCGATACACAATCATCACCCGATATTGTAGACGCATACTTGCTGCGAGCTCCGTTCTCTGCTTGACATTACAGCCGCGGAAAAGATAATTAGAGAAAAGTGCAAGTCGGGTGTTGGGACGAGTGAAATTTACCGAAGAGACTCTCTTCAGCGGAGATAATGCCCAATTAACTTAGAACTCGTTCGCTGGGAGGAAGCCTCCTACTTCGCACACGCAGCAAGGATTACGTGAGCTTATGGCCAATCGTATCCAGCTTCTGCCGCAGGTACTCGTTAATAAGATCGCAGCCGGGGAGGTAATTGTGCGGCCAGCGTCAGTGGTGAAGGAATTGATCGAGAATTCCATAGACGCCCGAGCCACGCAGATTGCCATCACGATAGAGAATCAAGGCCGCGACATTACAGTGACAGACAACGGCGAGGGCATTGCAGCGGGGGATATCGCACTCGTGATCCAGCGGCATTCAACCAGCAAGATTTCGCGCTACGAGGATATTCAGACACTGGAGACCCGTGGGTTTCGCGGCGAGGCACTGGCGAGTATCGCTGCGGTGTGCCACCTGGAGTTGATTTCGCGCAGTGGCGACTCTCTTCATGGCGTGCGGTTGCGCGCCGAGGGCGGTAAAAACCCCGAGCAAAGCAATGTCGGTGCGCCGGTTGGCACAACCGTCTGTATCCGCTCGCTCTTCTTCAATACGCCCGCCCGGCTGAAGTTCCTGAAAAGTCCGGCCAGCGAACAGAACCACATTGTCCAGGCCATCACTCGCCAGGCACTGGCTCATCCCGAGATTGGGTTTACCGTCTCATTAAATGGAAAACGCCTGATTGAGCTCCCTGCCAGGCAGCAGCTCAGTGCGCGCGTTGTTCAGCTGCTGGGAAGCATGGCTGAGGATCACCTGATCGAAGTGCGGCTCGAGGGCCTTCCCGTGCGCGTGTTCGGCTACATTGTAAAGCCCGAGCGCGCACGCCGCGACCGCCGCCACCAGTACTTTTTCGTCAATTCCCGACCGATCAGTCATCGCGGGCTTTCCTACGTCTTGGAAGGGGCTTACAAAGGTCTGCTCACTACACAGCACTTTCCCATCGCATTGCTTTTCCTGCGGGTGAATCCGGCTGACGTTGACGTGAATGTACACCCAACCAAGGAGGAGGTACGCTTTCGCGACGATCGGATGGTAATGGGGCTCCTGAACCGCGCAGTGGTTGAAGCCTTACGAGGAGCTAATCTTATGGCGCAGGTACGGCTTACGCAAGAGCCTTCAAAACCGGCTCAGCCACCAGCGGGGGTGGCTGGCGTGTTCGTATCGCCTGAAGAAATGCTGAGGCAGCAACTTGCAAAGCCTTCTCCAGAAGCCCCGAAGAACCAGACCGCATTGCCTCTGGAGCCGGTGACATCCCAGCCTGCGGCCATGACCGCGCCACCGCAACCCCCCACGGAAGAGCCGCCGTCTCAACCAAACCCATCTGGCCCTGCTGCGGTCGACGCCAAAATCCCTCAACCTTCTCCCGAACCTACTGTGCCGCCAGCCGTACCGACCACAGAAGAGTCAATCTTCGGCCGTGGTTATGCCCCGCACCCGATTGGCCAAATTGCGAACACCTACATTGTGGCAGAGCTTGGCGAAGACCTTCTGCTCATAGACCAGCACGCTGCACACGAACGTATTCTCTACCTGCGCCTCCAGCAGCGACGAGCCCGGGCGGCAGCCCAGGCACTCCTGATTCCGCTGACCGTTGAGGTCTCGCTCTCAGATCTGGGCTACATGGAAACGCTGCTCCCTCACCTTCAAGAGCTCGGAATTGAGGCTGAGCATTTTGGCGGCCAGACGTTCGTGGTACGCTCGCTCCCTGTGGATTTCGACAGCATTGACGCGGTGGCACTTGTTCACGACCTGCTGGATGATCTCGAACGCTTGGGTAAGGAGTGCGAAATCGAGGTACTGCGCGATCGCATACTAACGCGCATGGCCTGCCATGCAGCAATTAAAAGCGGTCAAGCACTCCAGCCAGAAGAGATGCGCCGATTAGTTGAAGAAATCTATTCTGCACCCCTCTCGTTTACCTGCCCGCACGGCCGACCCACCATGATGCTTCTTACCAAAGACCAGCTCGATAAACAGTTCAAACGCAAGTAAAGAGCCACTGAGACAAAGAGCGTTGAATTGTAAATTGCAAAATGAAAATTTAAAATTTGATATTTGCAATTTTTATTTTACAATTTTTCTCTCTTTAATGTACTCTGTGTCTCTGCGCCTCAGTGCCTCAGTGGCTACCTTTAATAAAAAAGAGGCTCTTTCTCAAATGAGTTAGCGTTTTTTGATCGTAACAATAGAAAAAGGTCGGCTGAATAGTAGGGGCGTTTAATTAAACGCCCCTACTCGTCCTGTTGGCTGGTGAAGAGGGAATACACAGCAGGCACATTACGTAATGAGGCACAGATCCAAGCAACTGCCGTACACTTGCCGAGATATGAAAACACTGAAGTTATTCAATGCATCAGAGGCTTTCTTGCTAACCTATCTGACAAAGAGCCAAGAAAGAAGTTCTTGTTGTCAAGCAATTTACCATGACATATAACAAATTTTGGGGTGCTGACTTGGCCAGAATCTAAGGGCGGGTAAACGTGCTGCTCTTGCCTCCTGTTTTCTTGATAAGTCTAAGGTTAGAGATTGTCATGTTTGGGTCAAGAGCCTTGCACATATCGTATATGGTGAGGAGTGCAACTGCCACTGCGGTGAGGGCCTCCATCTCGGCGCCTGTCCTGTCCTTTACCTTGACGGACGACCTGCACTTGATGGACCTTGTCTTCGCATCCGGCACGAATTGAACATCCACAAATTGAATCTGAAGCGGATGACAGAGCGGAATAAGTGTGGCTGTCTGTTTTGCCGCAAGAATACCCGCCACCCGGGCTGCACCAAAAACATCGCCCTTCGGCACCGTCCCCTTTTGAATCGCCTGAAATGCTTCCTTGTTCATACCAATTTTACCCGCAGCCTCTGCAGTACGCTGGGTTATGCGCTTCGCCGAAACATCCACCATCTTAATCATGCCGCCATCCTGTTTTCGCTTCGATCTTCCCATTTCTCTGATACCTTCCCATTTCTCACAAGACAAGCAAACCCTGCGTTATACCCCTTATCACATATAGTCGAGCAAAGCCTAAAGGGCTTTTCTACGCTTGGCAATGATATCTACTGCTGAAGCTTTAGGATTTGAAGATTGAGATGTAATACTTCCCATGGGGGTGCCTAGTGACAATGCCTTTAAAAGATAGGTTGTAATTCTTAACTTAAGGTCTTTTATAAATATCGTGACGACCTATACGCCTCAGATAAAGAGTCTGAGCTTTGCGCTGAAAAGTAAAACAGTAGCCAGCGGTAAAATGTCCTTCAAAAATATCAGCGGTGCCCTCTAGTTTCTTGGTTCGTAATGAGGGGTGACGAGGATTCTTGGACAGGAGACGAATTTTCTTCTGAATTTGAGCCTGGAGAGCCGGAGGCAGCTTGTCATAATCCCGGCAGAACGATTCGGTGTAGATAATTCGCATGCAAGTTAGGCCTTGCGCACACGTTTGCGTTTATCCCGGAGAGCGCCGACTGCCTGCTCCGCTGTTTCATAAGGCCCATAGACGCGACCAGCAGCCAGATCAGCGTTGGCTTCCCGTTCTTTTTCTTGGTGTTCACGAGTCCAGAACCACCCCTGGTCTTTAGGAATCAATTTCTTGGGGACCATCACTATAGCGTTATTATGACTTTGGACGTCTAAAAAGTCGCCTTCCTCTAAGGCTAGCTGGTCGAAGATGTCCTTAGGAATTGTCACTTGATGCCGGCGAGTTATTTTAGTAACTGGCATTCTTCCAACCTCACATTTCTCGGTTTGGGCATAAATTTATACCCCTTAAGGTTAAATCTGAATATCATATTATCCTATTTCAGGAACTTGTCAAGGGAATAATTACAGAACACCTTCCACCGGAAGGGTGATGCGCTTTCGAGGCTGTCTTAAAATTGGATGTGATTGCGGGGCCTACTGGCCCAGTGTTGGTGGCAAGGCTGGTGTCTGAAAGCAGCTCGTGCGCAGGAGCTCGACAAGTGCGTCGTTTCGGATAATTGAACCCGAGGCAAAGAAGACAATCCCATCAGCGCCGGCAGCGCGGCTCAGCTCCACCTGGCGCACCAGCTCTTGCTCCTTACCGTCGAGCATATACGCGCCCAGGCCTGCCCAGAGCTCCTGGCCTGGCCTGACGTTTGCCGCTGCAGTCCGAATCATGTACTTTACCAGCTGGCTATTCATCGAATAGGCCATGGGTGCCACGGCATCCAGCAATCCCTCATCCAGCCAGCCACGCCAGTCCTGGAACAGCGCCAGGTACGCCCGATCAGGAAACGCAATGGCAGCAGCCGTCACCCAGAGATGCGGCCTGATGATCTTTTGCTCCGCGCGTACCTCACGCACAATCGCAGTAATCTGATCCCGCCGCCAGCTGTCCCACGCCATGCAGCGCTCTCTGTAGGCCTGCCTCCCCAACTTCTCTATATACCGCTCGCGGTGGCGCACCATGTCGAGCGGATCGTACCCATGCTCCTGCTGAAATCGCTTGCGGCTCTCCCGATTGTAGCCAAAGTGAATGCCCGGGAAGTACGAGCCGGAATTCATCTGGTAAGTGCTGGGAAAGCGGATGTAGTCGAACTGGATGCCATCTATATCGTACTTTCGCATCACCTCGATATGGATATCCACGATATACTTTCGCGCTGCCAGATTACCGGGATCAAGGTACACGCCTTCTACGCCAAGTTTTTCCAGCTTCTTTTCCGAATACTTCATGAGCGAGCGGCCGGTCTGGTCGGCAGTGGCCCATTCGGGGTGAAGCGTGAGTGAGTGATTTTTGACCTTCCGGTAGCGATTATTCAAGACCGAGGTAAGATACACATGCACCTGTATGCCACGCTGATGAGCAGCTGTAACCAGCTCACCGAGCGGATCGAAGCCGGGATCATTGGGATTCACGCTATTAGCATGACGGGGCGCAATATCAGACGGATAGCAGGCAAAGCCATTCAGGTAGGCGATGGCGATGATTGCGTTCATATTGGCCTGCTCAAGGCGGTCGAGGAAGGTCTTGAGCTTCTCGGGGGTATTAAAGCTCCGGGTGCCAGCCCAGACGCCGCGGAATTCAATAATCGTAGGCGTAGTCTTGCCTTCAGATACCTGTATGGACTCTTGCCCTTGTGCAGCCCAGCAAGAAGCAACAATACATACGATTCCAAGAGTCACCAGCAGGCGCTGAAACATGAGCGTTCTCCTTGTTATTTCTCCAAGACGGTCTTGTAGATTATTTCACAGCCCCCTCACCCCATCCCTCTCCCCTGAAATGCTAACCCGTTTGACAAAGAGTCTTACTAAAGACTGCCACAGAAACACAGGGGCAGCGAGATCTTTAAAAATATACCTCTTAAATACTCTGTGTCTCCGTGCCTCGGTGGCTTTATTGCGAAGCTTAGCAATTTAATTAAACACGCTCAGGCCACTATGGTGCACCACGCTGCTACTCAGTAAATTCCACCACCCGCTTGGCAAAGGCCAGGCCCTTATCGCGTCTCTCGCTGTAATCCTTGTCGCCAGGGTTCAGGCTCTCTATTGCCACACCTAGCCGGCTTGCATGAATGAACTTCCCATTGCCAAGATAAAGGGCAGTGTGAGTGATTCCGCCTGAGCGACTACTTATAAAATAGAGCGTATCACCGGCCTGCATAGAGTCGCGATACCAGCGCGTACCAGTGAGTTCACCGCAGACGAGCTGCTGGTAGGCGTCGCGAGGCAGATTGATGCCGTTGGCGCGAAACACCGTGTTCACAAAACCCGAACAGTCGCTTCCCTCCAAGGTCTGGCCACTCCAGCGATACGGCCTCCCGAGAAACATGCGTGCGGTTTTAGAGATATTTTCCACAAATGCTGACGGCTTCTCCGACCGTACCTTAACCTGATCTGCCCTGACCCGAACTTGTTGGCCCTCGGGCAGTTGAATCAGGCACGTCTTGCCTTTCCGGCTAAGCAGCTTGAGCTTAGCACCCAGGGGAATCGTGAGCTCTCCTTCGCTAAACTGTTTCTGGAATACGACGCGCGCACCAGTGGTGTATTTGCTGAACGCCTCTCGGTCCATAGCCACCACAGCGCTTTTTGCCACATAACCGAGGTAGCCGGTTGCAGCGTGGCAGAGAAAAAAGCCGTTTGGGCGCTCATCGAGCAGGTAGAGCGGGTCGCCCAGCAAGCACTGATTCAAAGGCTCAGACCTCTCATCAGCATTAGCGCGCGAAAACTCCGCGGGCACCTTGACAAGACCGAACCTCTTATCCCCAAGCCGTTGTGCGGGAAGAACTTCAATTTCATCCTTCACATCCTCGAACCCCAGTTGCTCAAGGAGCCGAATAAGCGGGTCTTTGTTTTCCGAAAATTCCACGCTGCCCGTAAGACGCAATGGCAGGCTTTGTGTGGTGGCTTGAACGTCAAAATGGAAGAGATGGGGATCAGTGATAGTGAGCGCTTTGAAGAGATCAACGTAGTGCTGCGCTTTTGCCATATCACCTTTTCCACTTGGCTCAATTCGCGCGGCAAAGCGCTCGTTGTAAATCTGAGCCCGTGTTCTCCCACCAATGCCGCGCATGCGAATCCCACGCCGAACCTCATCAGGAGGCATCTCCTGCTCCTGCCCAATTCCCACTACTCCCATCTGCATTACGACCGGAATTAGCATATACAATAAAATCCGCATACTCATCTCCTTCGCACGAAATGATTTCTCTGGCCTAAATTAACCAGACGCCGAACTATTCTGAATCTCCGCAATCACAGAATTCATCATCCTAATTCCTCAAACGCTCTCGTCAACTAAAAATCATACGCTCTCTCAGGCTTCAGGATCGTAATTCCAAAGTTCGAAACCTAGCCCCTGTGCTCTATCTTGATTAATGAGCATGGGCTTACGGCTTTTTCGCTTGAAAGCCCGCTCTCCCATTTGATAGACAATGTCTGTTCCTAAAATAATGGTTATTTATAGTTATCTGCCATGTGGGACGATGTGATACAATGGTTCTGAGAAACCATGAACATCAAAAAGCGTCCGAATCACAGACTATACATTCAAGCACTCCGTCGTATGTCGCCTGAGGCGAGGCTGCGTAAGTGCTTCGAATTAACGCAGTTCTCCAAAGATCTCTTCTTCCATGGGCTGCGTAAGCGATTCCCTGATTTGTCAGAGGATGCAATTAAAAAAATATATCTGGAACGCCTGAATAAATGTCACAACAGGAATTACTAAGAAAAGTTATACGAGTACTTGAGGGGGCCGGAATTGAATACATGGTGACCGGCTCTATTGCCTCCAGCCTTCAGGGTGAGCCACGCACAACCCACGACATAGATCTCGTGGTTGACATTGAAAGAACCGCCGTAAAAGAGCTGCACAAGGCGTTTCCGCCCCCTGATTTTTACCTCGACCAAGAAACTATTATTGAAGCAATCAACAAAAAAGGCATGTTCAACCTCGTTGACGTAAATAGCGGAGATAAGATCGATTTCTGGCTGCTAACAGATGAGCCCTTCGACCGCTCACGGTTTTCACGCAAGTATGTTGAAGAAATAATGGGAATTCGACTCTCCGTCTCAACTCCAGAGGATACCATCCTGGCAAAACTGAGATGGGCAAAACTCTCCGGAGGTAGCGAAAAACACTTCACTGACGCACTGCGTGTCTATGAGGTACAATATGAAAAGCTGGACGTGCACTACCTGCGCTCGTGGGCAATAAAACTTGACGTGCAGCAACTGCTCGAAAGACTGGAGAAAGAAGCGGAAATCCCGTAGAGCTGCAACACACCAGGCAATACGGGTGGCCTGACCATATTTCATTTAGGTAACACAACGATGAACCGTATTTTTCTTCATTCCTGTGAATCCATGCCGGAACTGGCTGACAAGAGCGTAGCTCTCACGGTGACCAGCCCGCCTTACTGGAATGCGATTGACTACAATGTCCACACAGGTACGCGCGGTGCGAATTACCGGCCACGTCAGGATGAAGACTATGCCACCTACCTTGATTTTCTTCGCCGTTGCTTCAGGGAAGTCCTGCGCGTCCATCGCGACGGCTCATTCTGCGCTGTAGTGATCGGCACCGTGCTCCTCGACGGCGTCCACACACCCCTTCCTTTTCACTTCACCTCTCTTATGGAAGAGATCGGCTGGCGCTTTCATCAGGATATCGTCTGGTACAAATGCACCGGGGGTGTGAAACGTGCAGGCTCAATCATACGGAGTCCATACCCGGGTAACTATTACCCAAACATCATGACCGAATATATTCTGATTTTCCGGCGAGGCCAGAGGACGTCGGGTCGGAAGCTCGCCCCGGCGAGCAGACCCGCCTCGGCGGGCAAGCGCGGTCAGAGAGACAGAATTTCTGCCCGCCACACTGCCAGGCAAAAAGAGTATAGCCGCATTCCCATAGATTCGATCTTCACCCGCGAAATCGCCAACAACATCTGGCACATCGCCCCTGTGCCTCCCGGCCAGTATGATCATCCGTGCCCGTTTCCTGAGGAGATTCCCTATCGTCTCATTCAGCTCTATTCCTATAAGAGCGATCTCGTGCTGGATCCGTTTGCCGGCATTGGCACAACGCTGAAGGTGGCAGAGCGCCTTGGACGCTTGTGGACGGGTTACGAAATCAAGCAGCACTACGTTGACATTGCGATCAAGCGTATCCATGAGCCACTGCGACTTCGCAAACAGCTGATCTGTAAGTTCGACAAATTGGCCCACGGTACCATTTTGCCGTCACCAGGCACTCGGCGCGCACCGTCAGGATCCAGACGAGCCGAGGCCAAGATGCCTGCCCGCACGCACACCGACCAACAGACACCCGACCTCTTCGATCCTACAACATCTCCCCGCTCCGATTCTGAATAGGTTTATTCTCGCCACCCTATCTACCTGTGTGGTAAGAGTTTTTGACTTGCCAAAACCCTGGCTGCTACGCTATAGCTTAAGCGTGAAAGGTAGACGTGACGCTTATGGACGTACTTGAGCTTTTGTCGCCTGACTATTTTATTGCCCACGTGATCTTTCTCGGCGTCCTGGGGCTAGTGGTTGGAAGCTTTCTCAATGTCTGTATCTATCGTATTCCAGCAGGCAAATCTATCGTATTTCCCAACTCGCACTGTTTCGCGTGCGGCACACCGATCAAATGGTACGATAACATTCCGCTGCTGAGCTACGTGCTCCTGTGGGGCCACTGCCGCACGTGCGGCGGCCGCATCAGTCCCCGCTATTTTCTGGTCGAGCTGCTAACAGGTGTCCTCTTTGTGCTGACATTTTTCAAATTCCGCTACACCTGGGCCACAGCTGTCTATCTCGTTTTTTTCTCGATGTTGATCATCGCTACCTTTACGGACTTTGATCACTGGATTATTCCCGACTCGATCAGCCTCGGAGGTCTCGGGTTTGCGCTTGCGGTAGCGCTGCTCGCACCGTGGTTGGGATCGAGTCTGCTCATAAGCACTGCAGGGCCGGTAAAGAGCCAATCCATGTTCATCCCGCTGCTCAACGCGCTGATTGGTGCAGGTTTCGGATTCGTCTTGCTCTACGGCATCGCCGTGGTTGGCTCACTGGTCTTTCGCAGAGAGGCAATGGGTGGGGGAGATATAAAACTGTTCGCATTTATCGGTGCGATGGTGGGCTGGGTCAACGCAGTTCTGATTCTGGCCCTCTCGTCGTTTCTCGGAGCAATAATCGGTGTGTCGCTGCTGGTTTCGCATCGCATTGTCCATGGTACCGCAGAGCAAAAGCCAGCGTTGCCCAATGCGGGCTCAGCGCCGCCAGGCAGCCCACCAGAGGAACAGCTCCCGAACACCCACGCAACTCCCTCTCATGTACTGCAATCAGACGACGCAGCGCTTGAACAGCGCGTGCTTCAGAGCTTGGCGACATCTGAAGCGTCGTCAGAGAAACCAGTTGTGCAACCACATCCCATGCCTTTTGGTCCTTATATTGCCCTGGCCTCGGTGATCGTCGTTCTCTTGCATCGCGAAATCTTTCGCTTTATCTATACCTACCTATTCATCTCTTACTAGGAGAGAGAATCACACGATGGGGGAGTAGAGAACAATGGGAGAGATTAAAGGCACAACGAAACTCGTGGGCCTGATCGGCTGGCCTGTGAATCACAGCCTGTCGCCGCAAATGCACAATGCCGCGTTCGCTGATAAAGGGCTGGACTTCTGCTACGTGGCTTTCCCGGTCAAACCAGCTGCACTTAAACAGGCAATCCTGGGTCTGCGCGCCCTTGGCATGATCGGCGCAAACGTCACGCAACCGCACAAAGAGAAAGTGCTCTACTATCTGGACGAGGCGAGCTCCGAGGCGCAGACTATCGGCGCTGTTAACACTATTCTCGTCGAAGAAAACCGGCTTCTTGGCTACAACACAGACGCCATGGGCTTCCTGATTTCCCTTGAGAAAGAAGCAAAGGTTCAGTTGGAAGGCAAACACATCGTGGTGATCGGTGCAGGAGGCGCTGGCCGTGCAATTAGCGTGGGAGCAGCTTTTTCACGCGTGCGCGAGATCACCCTCACCGATGTCGTTAAGGACAAGGCCAAACGCCTGGTGGCTGCCATTCAGGCTGTCCGGCCCGAAGTCAAGACCACGGCTCTCGAGCCCACCTCCGAGCAGTTCGCAAAATCTGTTGAGGCCGCAGACATTATAGTAAACGCCACGCCGCTGGGCTTGCGACCTGATGACCCGCTTCCACTTGATCCGGCACACCTCTCGAAGAATACTTTTGTCTTCGATGCCATCTACATTCCCGCGGAAACGCAGCTGCTCAAGGCTGCGCGTGAAAAAGGCTGCCGCACACTCAATGGCACTGGCATGCTGGTCCACCAGGGTTCCGCCGCATTTAAAATATGGACCGGCGTTGAGCCCAACATCGCCCTGATGCGTGATGTTGTGACTAAGGCACTCGGTCTGTAGGGGTTCAAAATTTGAGT
>CAYVXD010000036.1:0-31982 GCA_964454265.1 uncultured Candidatus Sumerlaeota bacterium
AGCCCGCCTAAGATTTTATCGCGCCCTTTCAGGGCTTATCGTTGATTGTGTATCATCTTTTACCCAGGGCGTTGCCCTGGGCTATTATGTTCCGCGCCCCTGGCGCTGGATCGAGATTATATCGTGCCCTGAAAGGGTTCACCCTGAAGGGCATCATATAGAAGCCCAGGGCGCCGCCCTGGGACAATGAAATTCTCCCCCATTACACCAGCCCTGTAAGGGTTCACCCTGAAGGATTCACCCTGAAGGGCGAAATATATTGGAATTCGTGCACCTGGAGGTTTTCAACAGAGCAAGACGCCATCAAAATGTGCGCCTATGGCGCATTAACCCCTACGACACAACATACACGACGAAAGAATTACTACTCAGAGGACCATATTCGTGTGGCCGTATGGCTTATTAAGGCTTCACGCAAAGCCGCAAAGTCGGGAAGACAACATGAACTTTGCGTTCTTGGCGTCTTTGCGTGCGATGTAGAATATGTAAGTTATGACAGTGCGCTTTCTTATCCTGAATTCTGCGCGTCGTGCCGTCGTGGTTTGATATTTCTTTTTATTCTGTGCTCTCTACTTTCCTGTGTGCCTGCGCCGAACCATTTCTCTCTTCGATGCATCCACCGCTCCTAACTTAGCCGTTCTATCCGCTCCACCACATCGCGAAATCCTGCATCAATGCGGAACACTCGCTTATACATTCGCAGAGCTTTGCTAGGCATGCGCGCCTCTTCATAGAGAAAGCCAATGTCATATATAATATTCTTAATAGCCGCCAGTTCGTCCGGATCCTCGATCGTCAATTTTACCTCTGCCAGGCTCTCTTCTGCCATATCAGTCATCCCTTTCTTTGCCAGGCACCATGCCAGCTTCGCCTTGCAGAGATTTGCCAGCAGCGCCTGCTGTCCCGCTTTCTGATAGTGCAGAATTGCCTCAGTGTAGCGACCAAAAATGCTATAAAGGTCTGCCAGCTCAACATGATACTCAGCGTTGTCCGGCTCACGATCAAGCAAATCGCGCAGTTCCAACGCACGCTCTTCTTTAAGCTGGCGATCCATCTTCTTCATTAGCTCGTAGAGCTCGCGATCCTGGGTATCCAGGCGCTTTGCCTTGTCGAGAGTCAGCAAGGCGTCGCGATAACGCGTGAGATGCTCGTACGTGCGCGCCAGCTTCTTATAGCTGTCCAAGCGATAAGGGTCGCGCTCAATCGCTTCAGCGCCAAACTCTGCTGCCTTCTCATACTGCTTGAGGGAATAATATGCGTCGAATAAATCCTGCGCCACGTCACCCATCTGTGCTGCATCCAGCTCAATTCCTCGCACGTAATAGTCAATCATCCCCTGCAGATCACCACTCTCTTTCATCAACTGGCCTAGCGTCTTGATCGCAGGAAGATATGTCGAATTGATCTTCAAGATCTTGCGACAGCCTTCACGCAATATTTCCGTTGGATGGAGCGACTGCTGCGCCATTATCCTGTAAAAATCCAGCACCTTATCCCAATTGCGATCCTTTAGATAGAGGTCTGCCAGATAATTCAGCAACAGGAAGGTTCGATCATATTTCACAATGAGCTGCGACAGCTGCTCCATCACCTGTCCTTTAAGCTCGGGATTCTTATAGAGCAGATTATCCAGTTCCATAGCGGCACGCTCGACATACGCATTGGCCGTGAGCTTTTCAATCAGCCTAAAGCGAAGCGCCAGATTGCCTGGATCCTTGACGATTTCCTGTTCGATCGCCTGGAGCTCGCGGTTGAGAATCACGCCATTGATTTTCGTATGCAATACGGTGAGCTGGCTGCGTTCGCTCTCGTCAACGAGCGCAAGGGCTGCTGTAATTTCCCGCTGTGCAGCCTCGTAGTCTTTCAGATCGTAATGCAGAGATGCTAGGCGATATGGAAAGCGATAATCGAGCGGGTAAAGGTCCTTTGCGCGTTGCATCCAGCGCAACGCTTCATCAAATTCCTTGTTCTGCTCCAGCACCTCACCATACTCGCTCAGCAATTGCGCCTTGGGCTTCTCGCCCTGAAGCAGGAAACTGAGATGCGGCACCATCTTCTCATATTTCGCCTGATCGCGGTAAATCGCCAGCAGCTGCTCTCGAATATCCTCACGCTCTGACACCTCGGTGACAATACGCTCCAGGTAACCCATGGCTTCTTCCTGGTGCCTCACCTCGAGGCAATACCGTGCCGCCTGCTCCAGCAGCTCTATGTCGTGCGGATGGCGCAGGAGCATCTCGCGATAGCACATCAATGTCTGTGCGTACGGTGGCCCTTCGCACCGAGCAATGGCTCCGCACAGCTCTTTCGCTTTCGCATCCTCGCGCTGATAGTACAGCTTCTGCAGCCTCACCAGATCGTTAAGATTTTGCTGATCGCCGTGTTGCACCAGAACTGCAATCGCCTGATCCGCCTGTCCGCTGGCTTCGTACATTTCGGTCAAATCCTGCAACAGGCTGCGGTCCCCGGGATTGAGCTCGAGCAGGCGCGCGTAGCATGCGATCGCCGACTTAGCCTCACCCTGTTGTTTGTACAAGCTGCCAAGGGTCCTGAGAATCTCATCGTCAACAACCCCCGTATCAAACAGCGTGCGGAGAGCCTCAATCGCCTCAGGCGCGCGCCCTAGCTTCACCAGCGCGAGTCCATAATACCTCTTTGTTGCCGGCGCACCCGGATCAAACCAGAGCGACCCATGCAATAGCACTGCTGCCAGCCGAGTTCTGGCCAATTGATAAAACAATCGGCTCGTACCGTAGAGCGTGCGACCAGCGACAAATTCGAATCCGAAAATTACCAACGGCCCACCAACCAGGATCGCCACGCTGAGCAGCAGATATTCAATAGCGTAGACGTCATTCCCCAGGTTTCCTGCAATGTAACCCGTGGCCTGGGCCGACAGCCCAAGCCCCAGAAGATATAGCCGAGTGCGGGGCCGCTGCTTGCGCTGTACATCCAAACTCAACAGATATGCAGCGACAAAAAGCGCTACCGAACACGCAACGACCACCGACATCCAAAACCAGAACCGCTCACCCCCAACCTCCAGGTACTTATCAACCCGTTCTTCAACGCCCGCCATCCCCCAGATCGCAAAATAAATAACTCCCAGGCCTACGCCCAGGAGCAGGTTGATCCCCGTCAGTATTGTGAACAGCCGATCTCGCAGTTTGCTCATTCCAGTAAATTGCCAGTCCGTCAAAAAATTCCATCTACTTCTAGCCGCGAACCGACTGTATCTTCAATACTTTTTGTCTGATTTATCAAGCTTTTATCGCCATCGGCTATTTCGTCCCGGCTGAGAGACCTGTCGCTAAAAAAAGAGTTGCACCTGCTACGTATCCCGGACGGGAACCGTCCGGCTCAGGTGCAACCAATTTATATACCTCACCCCAGCTACATTATTAACGAGAGCGCTAAAGGGGTTACGGATTTTAGATCTCTCGTAAAGACGCCAAGAACGCAAGGTTTCCATTTTCTTTGCGGCTTTGCGCCTCTGCGTGAGACTTTAATAATTCATACAGCGAGACCCATACGGTGCTCTGAGTAGTACTAAATAGCAACAACCGCGGCTCACGGAATATTAGGTATGTCGAGCACCTCAAGCACGACATGGTCAAGATAGAGTGTGGCGCCCACCGCATCATTCGGATCAAAACTCAACAGGTCTATCCATTCTTGTGTCACCGGAGCTCCAAGCGCGTGAGTCTTGTAATACACTCGGTAGACTTCAGGTGCAGTCGAAGGCGACCACTCCCCCGTGCCTGTGCTCGTCACCACCTGTCCCGCAACTTCCAGCGCGTCGCCGGTAATCATACACATTCGTATTGTCGGTACACGAGACCGGTCTATTTGATCTGACCGCACTACAAACGTTCTGCGCAACAGGAACTCCCAGGTTTCGATCCAATGATGACCCCGCGGGCTTACCCACGAGCCAAATGTGTTCGTGTTTGTGGTTGACGTGAGCTGCAGCGCTCCATCGCCCACGCCACTCAGTGGTGGCGTAAAAATCGTAGGAATGCTGCTAAACTGCCAGCCCTCTGCTCCGGTATCGAAACTATAGAACGTCCCTTCTCCACGGTATCTCAGCCATGCCAAGGGGAATCGCTCCACACCCAGCTGTTCCAACCGCACGGTTGCCTGCGCTGCATCATTAGGGTCAAAGTTCAGTAAATCCATTGCCACGAAGAAATCGTCTGCCTCTTCCGATGCTCCAAACTTCTTTGGCGGCGGCTCGAAATAGAGCTCATACGTCTGTCCTTCTGGCGTTGGCGAATACGTTCCACTCACTCCGCTATTAACTACCAGAAAACTCGACTGCTGGTTGTCCTGGGTGTTAACCCGAAATCTTAACGTTGGTACCTGCGCCGCATCGGCCACGTCCGTTGACACCCGATACGTGACTCGGTAGAGCGCCCCCGGTATAATCGGTACCGCATTCTCGTCGCTCTGCCAGGAACCGAACGTGTGCGTATTGTCAACTGACGTTATGCCCAGATACCCGGGCTCTGAGCTGAAAATTGGCTCTGTAAAAAAATCAGGCACGGCCAGGCTCTGCCACCCATCCGTGCCAACCTGAAAGTCATAGGATGTTGCCAGATTGTCCGTGAGTGTATTAATCGTTCCCCACAATCGTATATCGTCTATATACCATCCATCCGCTGTGAAGGAAGAATCGGTTGACAACCGAAAGCGCACCCTCAACCTAGGCGCATGATACGCGGAGAGATTCAGAACAACCTGCTCGAACCCACTATTGGTACCTGTCACTGTAAGGATCGGCTGCGACCATGTTTGGCCATTATCCTTGGAAAGCTCCACATACCCATAGTCAAATCCATACTCCAGATCATGGTGGTGGTAAAAACTCAGCTCTTTTGTCAGTAGATCATCAACGCTTATTATCGGAGAAACCAAGGAGACCTCTGTATTATTGGCATAATCTCCGCCGGGACTGTCGCTCCATGTGTACGAAGGACTATGTGACTGTTCATTCGTGCGGGCCCATGTGCCCTCCGCAGTCCATCCACGCACCGGCTCTTCTACATCATCAAAGAGCTTGTCAAGGGTGAGCGACGTGATGAATGTTAACAGCTGTCCGTCATTGTCTGCTGTACCTACGCCTCCGCTTGCATCCCTGCTCGCTACTGCATAATAATACACCGTATTTGGCTGCAAATGCGCCAGATCCATGGAATGCCAGTACGTCCTGGTTACAATATATGTCGACTCGGTCAGTGCAGCCTGTGACAATCCGTAATACACCCCACTGTCCGAGGGGTCATTGGTCTGCCACGAGATCGTCGCCTCGCGCTCATCTAAATTTGTCACCCGGATGTCCGAGACCTGCGGAACATCGCACTCCACTGTCGCAGTAGCGTGCACCAAGCGCGAACTGCCTTTCCCATCATCTTCATCCGAGTACTCCACCTGAATCGTATCGCCATCTGAAACCTGCAAGAGTCCATCCCGAGCTGACGCACCGGTTGTTGTCAAGATCCAGCCGCGAAATACACCTGGCTGGTCTGCCTCTTCGTACAACGGGACTGCCTCTGCCGCCGGCTCTGACGTGCTTTTGATCCAGGCGGTTGCCCTTCGCGCACCTTTCAGATCTGCATCTGCAAGCGTGATCCCTACGCGCTGCGCGCAGTTATAGACTTCCCGATCCAGCACCACATAGCCACGGGTAAACGTCAGGTCTACTCCTCCATACACTGCCACGTCATATGGCTCATAGTCCGAAAAATCCAGCCAGTCGTATTTACTCTGCGCTCCTTTGCGCTTTACCAGATTCCCCTGTGAATCGAGCACGCAAAGCGTTTCTTTATCATCTTTCCCATTGCAGACCAACAGATTGCCGTTTGGCAGAAGCGCTATCCCCAAAATATCTCCCAGGTAGTCCTCTCCTCTCAGCTCCCTGAGAAGCATCCCGGCCGAGTCAAACACCTTAATCCCATAACCGTAAGCAACGTATAGATTTCCCTCGTGGTCAAAGGCGAGCCCCCTGGGCCTATAAATCCCATCGGCAAACGTGCCGATCAAGTTTCCATCGGGATCAAATTCTAACACTTCATTCCCTTGGCTCACAAAAACATGGCCCAAACGGTTTACGGCAAGGAAGAGTGGGTAGGAAATCCCATCCGAAGAATCGGCGAACGTCCGAACAAATTTGCCTGTCCGGGTATATTCGCGAATTTCTGAGTCGTAGTGCAATGCAACCAGAAGATTCCCATCCGAATTGAAGGCCAGCCCTAATGCCCGGGAGATCCCGGGCTCGGACCATGGGGGGATAGCAACAATGTTCTCTCCGTGTGAATCGGTCTTATATATCCGCCAGTACGAATCCATTGAAAAATACAGATTTCCATCTACGTCAATAGCTACGCCGCGCGGGCGCCCAATATAATCTACCAGAACTTGCGAAGACCCGATTGACGGATCATATTCCAGAATTCTGTCGTGATACCAATCATAATCAACCACAATCACCCGGGGATTGAAAGCCGTGGTTTTAAAATAATAAAAGAGATCGCCGCGATTATCCACGCTCTCCGCACCCTCAGCATCCCCGGACGCCACTTCGAAAAAGTAGGTCGTCTGCGGCTCCAGATCTGCCAGACCAATCTGATGCGTGGTCACCAGGCCAGCCTGCGTGACCACGTCTGTCAGAGAATGAGCGGATATCCCGTAGCGCACAACGGAGCTCGATGGCTCGTCTGTCTCCCAGGTGATCATCGCGTCGTATCCGGTCACGCGCGGGACCTCTACGTTACTCATCAACGGCGCCTGGCTCTGCGCCATCGCACCGCTGACCAGCAAAACCAAAATCCCCACTTCAATGATAAAACGGAATTGGTATCTCATCTCATTCACCCCCTCAGAATGGCAGTACATCTCGTACTACCATGTCTGATTTCTGGCTTTTATGCCTAATACTGTAATAATCGGCTGAAGCACAATAGATGAGAAAAAGGTAGGCGTTGCGAAACGTTCCACAGTTCTTACGCGACTTCTTCAAACGCCGCGAATAGAACAGGTGAGAGGAAGAAAATATCATCTAATCATGGAATTATGATCGAATGCTAACCCGCTATTTCACGGCTTGATGACTGATGCATCCGAAAAAGAAACTGTGGGCTTCAGCTAAGGATCAAACCGACCCGACATCAATGCGGCTTCTGCGGGGCGCCGCAAATTACTCTCACCTCCTTTACTTATTATTCCCCACCTCTTAGCAAGTTTGTACCTCTGCCTGCATGCCGTGTCAAGGTAAAAAACATTATCTATAATAAAATTTGCCTTGCGCATGGGGCGCGGAGCCCAATAATAACTAGCAAGCAGTTGCGCCAGTACTGTTCATTGCCAAAGGATAGAGGAATCCATGCTGCCAGGTTCTGCCCCCAGACTTCAGACCCTGCATAGGGGTCAAATCTACAGAATAATATAGCATATAACCTCTTTATTCGTAATCGTCCGCATTATTAGCCCTTCTTATCTGCTTGACAGTAATTTTGAAAGAGCTATATATGTCTTTGAATTTTTCAGAGCAGAAAAATCGAGGTGATCCTTTTAATTTGAGCGACATTACGGAGCAAACCATCACACTGCAGCAGTCGGAGATTCTCGACTTCTGCGGCCAAAACGATCAGAAGATTCGCGAGATCGAAGCCAAGTTAAACGCCAAGATCATCCTGCGCGGTAACCAAATCAAAGTCGTTGGCTCTCAGGAAGCAGTCATGCAGGCTGTCGGCCTGATCCGTGATCTCCTCGCCATCCAGCGCAAGAACGGCAACCAACTCAGCAAGCAGCAGCTGCGCTTCGCGCTTGAGTCGGCCGGGACAAAGGAACAAAAACAGTTGCAGGAGATTTTCCTCGATAAGATTCCCGTACCCTTGAAGCGGCGGTATCTCTCGCCTATGACCGCAGGCCAGAAGCGCTACGTTGATGCCATGCGGAAAAGCGACATCGTCTTTGCCATCGGCCTTGCAGGAACAGGAAAAACCTACCTGGCCATGGCCTTGGCGGTCTCCAATCTGGTCAGCGGTAATGTCGGACGCATCATACTGGTGCGGCCCGCTGTGGAAGCTGGCGAGCACCTGGGATTTCTGCCCGGCGATCTGGCAGCCAAGTTTGACCCCTATGTGCGTCCCCTCTGGGATGCTTTGTATGAAATGATCGAACCGCAGAAAATCCGAAGCTATATTGAGACCGGCATTATCGAGATTGCCCCGCTGGCCTTTATGCGGGGTCGTACTCTGAACAATGCCTTTGTCATCCTCGACGAAGCCCAGAACACCACTATTGAACAGATGAAAATGTTCCTCACCCGCCTGGGCTTTGATTCCAAGACGGTGATTACTGGCGATATTACTCAAATTGACCTTCCATCCAACACCAAGTCCGGTCTGGTTCATGTCCAGAACGTGCTTGCCGGCATTGATGGGATTGCCTTCATCTACTTTGACGAGCGCGACGTGGTGCGGCACGAGCTGGTGCAGAAAATTATCCGTGCCTACGAAAGGAATGGCAACGCCGATAATCCCCCGACCGACGTCACTCTATAGATACCGGAGGTAGAATCTTCCTCCCAGATGGGAGGCGTCCGCCGTATGTTTAATCCCTTCAAGATCTTTAGGAAGCCTGCGCCAAAGCCAAAAAGGAAACTGCGCCTTTTTACCAATCTCACACGCTGGGTCGCTCTGCTGATCATCTTTGCCAGCGTCGTTGTCATCGTCTCGCCTTCATTTTACTTCCATGCCTACGAATTCAAAGTTGGCCAGCGCATAGATGCGACCATCAAGGCGCCTTTCACGTTCCCTGTCACGGATAAAGAGGCCACGCAAAAGCAGCTGGAAAAAGCCGAGCTCCAGTATAACCGCATTTACGAGTACGATAGTACCGTGGGGGAGCAGATCCTAAAGCTGCTGGATGATATTCTGACATATGCTGCAGAGATTAAAGCTTCAGATGAGTTAGAGCCTGACAGGAAACGCGCCAAACTCGCGCAGCACCTCTCACGATCCTCTGGCCTCTCGCTCTCCGACCCCACGATCAGCATGATCCTTGAGCACGCCAATGATGCGAAATTCAAGACCAACCTTGCTACTATAATTGAGCACGTCCTCAGCTATCGCGGCGTGATGACTAATAAAGATTACTTCGAAACGCTCGAAAACCGCCAGATCGTCACAATGCGCTACAAAGCGGACCAACCTCCCGAGCCCCTTACCGCCAAGAAAATTTTGAACTTTCCTGACGAGGTGAAAGATTATCTCCAGAATCGCTACATTCCCAAATTCTACTCTCATCACGATGCTCGAACGGCAGTGTTTCAACTCTGCGATGCGCTCATTCAGCCCAATATTCACTTTCTTGAGGACGAGACAAAAAAAGCCTATGACGCCCACATTGCCGCAATCAAAGACGTTACCAGAACCTTCAATAAAGGCGAGGTTGTCATTCAGGCTGGTACCATGGTGAGCGACTTCCACGGCGATGCCATTTCTACACTGAACAGCCGCATCTACCGTCAGAACTTCCTGCGGCTTCTCGCCAATATCGTCTTTGTGGCAGCGGTATGTGTGCTTATCGCATTTTTCGTCCGCAAGTTTAAACCCGAGTTTGCCTTTACTACGCCAAACGTCATCCTCATCAGCTTGCCAGTACTGCTGGCGCTCTTTCTGGGTCGGATGTTTCTCATTTATTTGCAGGGAGAAGAAATCGGAGGCTATGCCTTCCCGGCGGGAGTCATTGGCATGCTGGCTGTCATTCTGCTCGACGCCAAGCTAGCGGTGCTATTGGTCACATGGGGGAGTTTACTCTTCGGGCTGTCGGTGGATTTTGATTTTAAATTCATCCTCGTTGCCCTGCTCGGCGGATTCGCAGCGGTCGCCAGCCTATATACGATTAGAGAGCGCAAAGATATTCTGATGGCGGGATTCCGTATTGCCCTGGTCAACTTCTTCAGCATCCTGGTAGTGAACTTTATCGTCGATCCCACGCACATCAAGCTCACCGAGGCCTCCTGGGGCATCGTCAACGGCATCGCATGTGCCTTCATTGCACTCCCTGCACTTCCCCTCTTTGAATATCTGTTTGGCGTTATTACAGATGTTCGGCTTCTCGAGCTTACCGGCATCCAGCAACCCCTGTTGCGCGAACTGGAGGAAAAGGCACCTGGCAGCTATCAGCATAGCCTCAATGTGGCCAAGCTCGCCGAACCTGCTGCCATGGCGATCGGGGCGAACTACCTCCTGGTTCGTGCAGGAGCCTACTATCATGATGTCGGCAAGATGGTCAAACCGAAATACTATTCCGAAAATCAAACTACCCCTGAGGATAAGAAGACTCACGGCAAACTTACTCCACACATGAGCGTTCTGGTTATTAAGAACCACATTAAGGAGGGAATGGAACTCGCCAAGAAGCACGGCATCCCTAAGAATGTGTGCGACTTTATTCCGCAACACCACGGCACAAGCTTAATCCGTTACTTCTACCAGCACGCACTGCAAAATTATCAAAACTCCGAGTCGAACGATCCCGTCCGCGAGGAGGACTTTTGTTATCCCGGGCCGAAGCCCCAGACCATGGAGGCGGCCATTGTCATGCTGGCCGACGCCGTGGAAGCCACTGCAACCTCAAAAGCCTCGTCTGCATATGTGAAGGAGAGCGACTTGCGGCGTGTTGTGCGCGATGCTATTGTTGAGAAATTCAACGGTGGGCAGTTTGACGAATGTAACCTCACACTGAAAGATCTGCACATCATCAGCGAATCGTTTGTAAAGACACTAATCAGCCGCTTTCACTTCCGCATTGCCTATCCTGGCAAGAAAGAACCTGTAGAGAACAGCAAGCCTGAACTCGCCCAGATCGCCGGCGCATGAGTGAACTCCTTGGCCGACCTTTGGCCTTCTCTTACCAATACTCCCCAGTCGCAGTTCTCCCCTGTAGCCCACTTTGACTAATGAGCCGTAGGGGCACGCCGCGGCGTGCCCCTATCATCATCTCTGTTTCTACTTGGCTATAAGTCCAGATTTTGCGTTAGAGAAGAATTTCTTCTTTTCTAAATTCAGAATACAGTCTCTAATTCTTTTATCCTGTTAATCTTGTTAATCCTGTCTAATAATTTCTGTCATTTCTTTGTGCTTCTTTTCAGACAAAGCCTCCTGCTTTCTGAGGTCGTAGGGGCACGGCGCGGCGTGCCCCTGCCATTGTGTTTTTTATGTAGGGAGCAGGTTTTAAACCTGCCCCTACATTCCCTGCGCAATTTTTTGTGAAGAACCTAAAAAGATTGATTCTTTAAATATCTCTGTGTACCGGTGGCAGTTTTGCGAAAAATTGCTTGTTATCAGATGGGCAAATGGTCATAGTATGCATGCTCGTGCGCACGTGAGTATCGCAAATTCGATGGAGCAGGAGGTATGGAAAAAATGGACGGCATAAAGCTGGTAATCCTCATTCTGGCACTTGGGTTTGTGTTTCTGCTGGCAGCAAAGATCTATCCGGCTACCACACCAACGCTGGAGCGGTTTGAGGGAGGAATAATTCGCGGGTCAAAGGATAAGAAGCTTATCGCTCTGGAATTCACAGGGGGCTACTTTGCCGAAGGTGCGCAGGTCATCCTGGACGAATTGAAGAAGCACAATGGGAAGGCGTCGTTCTTTTTCATCGGCGATTTCTTTCGGAACCCGGAATTCAAAGAGATCATCGAACGAGTAGTGGCCGAAGGCCATTATCTTGGTCCGCATTCAGACAAGCATCCCCTCTACTGTTCGTGGGAAGATCGCAACAAGACGCTGATTACGAAAGAGACCTTCATGAAAGACCTGGAGGATAACTTTAAGGAACTCGAACGCTTTGGCGTTGCGCGCAAGGACGTCAAGTACTGGATCCCGCCCTACGAGCATTACAATCGCGAGATCGTGGGCTGGAGCAACGATATGGGGCTTACGCTGATCAATTACACGCCGGGCACGCGCTCGAATGCTGATTATACGGGCGACGATGCGAAGAACTTCTGTTCCTCACAGGTCATCTGGGACAGCATTATCAAGAAAGAGCGCGATGATCCTCATGGCCTGAATGGGTTCTTGTTTCTCCTTCACGTCGGGGCCGGACCGGAACGTACCGACAAGTTCCACTATCGCTTCGGCGCCTTGCTCGACTATCTGGAGGAGAAGGGCTACAGGTTTGTGCGGGTGGATACGCTGCTTGAGGGGAAGGAATAAAGATGTAGGGGCAGGTTTTAAACCTGCCCCTACGACATAAAATAGGATCATCCGGGGTGGCCATTTGCCATGTCTGGATCTGGGTGAGCAGGGGCGTATTGCAATACGCCCCCACATTTTTATCTTATCATTGTCTCGGGGAGAGGCGACTGGTTCTCCCACCGCAGGAGCAGGCCTTGTGCCTGCCCTATTATCTTGCGTAATCGCAAGAGGTCGTTGTGCAACCCGCCGCGGCGGATTGCCCCTACGAGTATCATTCCATGTGGAAGGTTTGGCATAACAACAAGTCCATCTCATTGAACATTCGGCCTTCCATGCTCAATAGCGGCCGAACTCTTCCACGAGCGCAGCAATCAGGCGGACCCTGGTGATGTCGCTCCGCGGAGGCACCTGATCGCCTACGCCGAGCACAAAGCGCGGATTCCCTCGTAGGGTGGTAAGGTACTGAATCACGTAATCGCGGAATTCTTCTTCTTTGTAGCCAGGGCCAAACATCGCACCTGGAATTCCACCCCAGAGCACAATATCCTCGTTCGTCAGTGCGCGCAACTCGTCAGGCCGCACATCGCCAATTGGAAACGGGGTAAGGCCCTCCACGCCGTCCAGACCCGTGCGTGCAAGCAATGGCAGAAGCCCCCGTAAGGTGCCGTCAATATGAGTCAGGCACCATTTCTCCGCAGCGTGCAGCTCCTTGATGCGCCGCTCATAGTACGCATAGCTATACTTCTCGAAGAGCCGTGGGCTCACCACTTCACTTGTCAGATTATCTGGAAACATAACCAGAGGCCCTGGCGTCTTTGTGGTGAGGTGATATGCCGCGTTGTCCGACACTTCCATGGAGTCGAAAATTTTGCGCATATCCTCTGGTTCTTCGCAGAGGGCGTAGATGGTGGTCTCCACCCCGGCAAACTCCACAAACATTCGCGAGAGCGGAGTGCGCGGCACTGACATGACCGGAAGACCCTGGTTGCCGTAAAGTGCCAAACGGTGCTCTACTTCGCCGTGATTTTCCTCGTATTGTTGGCTGTCAATGATATAGCGCAGCGCAGGCAGGTCGTGCGCGCTTTTTACCAGTCGCTCGGTAAATGCCCAGGTGAAGGACTCTGGCAGGTAGCGTTGCACCTCGCGCAGCTCACCCATCGGTGTCCCAAAGGTTCGCACCAGATGAGCTCCTTCTCGTCCCATCCGCACAGCGCATCCATAGGAAAGATTCCATGCCGAGCAGAGTGGCAGATAGATGCCGCAGCAAAGATTGCGGTGGAGCTCAACCACCCCATCATTGTGATACTGGAGTTCCAGCTCGCCCAATTCCATTGCTGCGCTATGCCACCACGATAGATCTGCGAACCACGGGACATGATTCGGCACTTCACCGCGGAATACGGCCAGAAGTTGCTCGCGGGGAGAAAATGCCTGGTCTCGGGGTGAATCCGCTGGCATCGGTTTTTCTCCTGCATTCTTTGTACGGTATGTTGTGAGTGCTCTTGCGGCCGACTGAACAGCAGCGCATACTGCGCGTGACTATACGGGAATGTCGCGCAACGTCAGGCGATAGCCGGCATCAAGAGATGTTTTAAATTGGAGGTGTACCTTTGGTGTAAAACGCGTCGAGTCGTTTGATGACCTCTGCTTGAAGATCCTTCAAGAGTTGGCGTCCTTCAGGGAGATGGAAAAGACGAAGACGCACGGAGACATTTGCAAGCAACTGTGTAGCTACATCATGAGGCACATTCAGGCGGGTAAAAATCCACGCAATAGCACAGCCATAGTGCGCCAGGTACACTGAGCGATCAATTGAGGTTGGCCCTTGATCGCACGGAGCAAAGCGAGGCATCTCGCCTAGAATCGCTTTGCTCATAAGGGCCTCCACAACCGGCACAGTCTCCGTACCGTAGCGCCAGTATTCGGCTTCAGATAAACAGGCGAAGTTCGGCTGCAGCTTGACGAAGAGATCCAGGGCTGTTTGGTGGCTGTAAACCTTATAGCCGCTTTGCATATCAATAACGTCGCTGCAGGGTGAGCAGAATTGAAGGTTGGCCACACGTCCTTCGCGTGCAAGGGCCATGGCAACGCTCTCGATCAGCACGCGGCTTTGCATCTCTTCCAGTTCCGCCCGTTCAAAACCTAGCGGCGCATCCAGCGCATGTCGGCGCCCGATAACCAGCATACGAGTGTTTTTTGTTGTCTGAAAGATGTGTTCCGCAAAGCACACGAGCGGTGGTACGTCAGAGACCAGGTGCGAGCCGTCGCAATCGCGTACAACCAGGTACGACAGCTCCGGATGCTTGAGCAATTGAGCCATTCCGTGCCTTACGGCATACTGCTTGCCGCGGTTGGCCTCGAGTGGTTGGAGGTCAAAGAGATCGCCCCAGACGCCGAGCAATTTGCGCTGCAGCTTGTGTGCAAGCTCCGCTGTGCGCGCATCGCCATCAACAACCAGGCAGAGATTCTTTGGATGAACGAAATGCTGAGAATCACTAAGTGTCGCGTGGAGTGTATTATATACTACTTCCTCTGACAAATCCCGATGAAACCACACTGGAATAACCATTCCCGTACAGTCGCGTATCCAATTAAAGGAATGAATAGGAGGAGTTCTCATTGCTCGCTCTCCTGTCAGCACGGTGAAGGTATGTACTTGTGCACCGTCTCGTTATGTGCGGCTCCGGTCATGCACACGATGCAGATTTCCTATTAGACAAAGCACAAAATGATTGCAATGAAAAAAGACAAGGTGCCCGGCATGATAGCTCCATTTCAACAATAATAGGGGCAGTTCATGTTCGCCTTGGCGGATGCGCCTCAGGCGTAACTGCCCCTACAAAAAGATACCGCCACAGTACAGGCGTCGCAATTATCTGTTTTGCCCGCAAATAGCGTCCGTGCGCCGGCACAATAAAAGTAGGGGCGTATTGCAATACGCCCCTACACTACTACACCACGATTCAAATAAATGCCGCGCTGTTGTCAGGCGCTTGCGTTACGGTTGCGCGGGCTCACTTGGCAGCTTCACCGATTCCCCTGCAAAGCTGGTAAACGGTTTGAGGAAATTGGCGAATTCCATGGGAAAGATGTACTTGGTTGAAGGACTGGCGCCGATGTCCTTGAGCGCTTCAAGATACTGGAGGCTCATTGTTTTGGCATCAATGCGCTTGGCAACCTCGAATATCTTTTCCAGTCCTAGCGCATAGCCCTCTGCGCGCAGAACGAGTGCGCGGCGCGTTCCTTCGGCCTGGAGTATCGTAGCCTGGCGCTCACCTTCGGCAACCGTGATCTTAGCCTGCTTGGTTCCTTCGGCTTCAGTGACTATGGCGCGGCGAGTCCGCTCGGCAGACATCTGCCGTGTCATGGCTTCCTGTATCTCGCGAGGCGGCTCGATCTCGCGAATCTCCACGGCAGTCACTTTTACGCCCCAGCGCTCCGTCACTTCGTCCATCTTGACCCGCAACACGGCGTTGATCTGCTCGCGCTTGGCCAGCACATCGTCCAGCACGATATCGCCCACCACGGCACGCAGCGTGGTTGTGGCAATACCTTGCGAGGCAGCAGCAAATCTCTGCACCTGGACCACACTGAGCACCGCATCCAGCACCTTCCAATAGATCAAAAAGTCAATGGCAACCGCCGCGTTGTCCTTGGTGAAGCAGGTCTGGCGCCCGATTTCCAGAAACATCTCACGCAGATCAACCCACACGGGAATATCAACAAACGGAATTAAGAGCACAAAGCCTGGCCCGCGAGAGCCGATGCATCGGCCTAACCTAAACACCACCATGCGCTTATACTCCCGCACGATCTTAATGGCCATCAAGAGCAGGATGATGACCAGGACAAGAATAATGCCGAACACGTACTGCACCATAGTAGGCCTCCTCCTTTTTATCTTTTTATTTACTTATCTTAATCGTGCCTCCTACTTTCTCCACCCGGAGTGTCAGCCCCTTCACCTCCAACACGCGAATCTTCTCGCCCAGTCTAAGCGGCTCGCCGTCAGTATAGGCGCTCCATTCCTCTCCATCCACAAGCACAATGCCTGACGGATCCAGCGGAAGTTTCACCACACCTTCGGCATCCTCCAGTCGCTCAATACCCGAAACAATCCGGCCACGATGTGCCCTCCAGACCAGACGGATTACAATGAGAAAAAACGCCGTGGTCACGATCACGAATGCTAGGATCAGGCTCTTGCCCACCGTGTAAAAGGGCGATGGCGAAAAGAGGATAAGGGAGCCAAGCGCAAATGCGATAATCCCACCTAATCCGAGCGCTCCATAGGATGGCGTCTTCAGCTCAAGCACAAAGAAGATCATTGCCAGGATGATGAGAAACACACCAGCCAGGTTGACCGGCAGACTGGCAAACGCCATGAGCGCGAGGATGATGAAGATCGCCCCTGCGACCCCCGGAAAGATGGCACCAACGTGCGTGACTTCGTAAATAAGCCCATAGATGCCAAGCAGGAAGAAGATGTACGCCACATTTGGATCTGCCAGTGCGTGAAAGAACTTTTCGCGCCAGTTCATCGAGATGCGGTTCACCAGCATATCGCGCGTGCGGAGCGTCTTTGGCCCACTGCGCATCATCGCAACCTTGCCATCCAGCTGGCGCAGCAAGTGAGGCATACTTTCCGCCACGATATCAATAACGTTGGCTTCCAGGGCTTCGCGCTCGGTTATCGAGACGCTCTCGCGCACAGCCTTCTCAGCCCAGTCGACGTTCCGGTGACGCTTTTCCGCAATGGACCTAATATACGCAGCCGCGTCGTTAAGGATCTTATCAGAGGCTCCTTTTCCAGTTAAGTCAACAGGATGGGCAGCGCCAATATTTGTGCCGGGAGCCATCGCGGCAAAGTCGGCAGCCATAGTGATGAATACACCTGCTGAGGCCGCGCGGGCTCCACTTGGCGACACATAAACAACTACCGGAACTGCGGCATTCATTATCTTTTGTACTATCACGCGCATTGAGGGATCCAGTCCACCCGGTGTGTCGATCTCCACAATCACGCATTCGGCATTCATCTCTTCTGCAAGTTCGATGCCGCGCGTAATGTAACCGCTCGCCATCGGGTTGATCACACCCTCGAAGCTGAGCAGCGCTACTGGGCCAGACGTGACAGTATCGCGTGGTGCTGCGGCGAGCCCGGCCCAGAGCAGAAGAAATCCAAGCACCGGAATAACCCGGCGCCATGTGTGCTTGCTCATAAATTCAGTCCCCTTACAAAATAAGTATGCTGCAGAAAGGTGTCAGGCTAACACTGAAATACCCTGACCCACATTGTCTTAATTCATGCGTTTATCCTATCCGCAGGAAATTGCTGAATGAAAAAATTCTGCCTAGCTCGCAACTTTACCCTGATTAGAAACAAGGCGGTGCGAAAAGTCAATATAAACCACACATCATTTGGACAACGGACAACGCACTATTTTTTTCGTAGGGGCACGCCGCGGCGTGTCCCTACTACAACGTCCACCAAAACAATCGGTGGTTCTTATTTAGCCAACTTTCGCTTTCACCCCACCTGAAGGTTCACCTTGAAAGGTTCACCTTGAAAGGCGGGTGCAAAGTAGAGACCGCCTCAAGGCGGCCTACAATAAAGGTATCGTGCAAAATTCGTGTATCTTAATGCCCTTCATATAGCGCCATTAAAGCCTCACCGTACTCAAGTCACTTGGAAAAAGTTCTAAAGTCCAGAAACAAATTTAGACACCTTGAGTTATTAAAACAGGCAGCCCTAATGCCGACCTGGAGCATTACTCCTCTTTTTCTTTGTGCGCAGGTATAATCTGCTTTAGACGCTCGCCTATTTTCTGTGTCCCCTTTTTCAGCTCCTCAGGGGCGGCCTTGAGTGTCTCCTTGCCTGACTCCAGTGCGCTCTCGAGTATTTCTATGCCGGTGTCAACACCCAGCTTTCCCACATCTCGCAGCTCCAGAATTTTGTTTTGCACTGCCTTGCTCACGGCGCGGGCAATAGTTTGCTCCAGATTGAATTGCGGGTCATGCACATTGCCGCTTACGTGTGCTGTTATTGGTATCGAGCCTTCCGGTGAGGTGAAGAATGCCACGACCAGACGAGCAGGCAATCCAAAGACTTTGCGCATTGCCATCCTCGTTCGCACAGCAACATCCATCTCAGAAAAGGTGATCTGAATTTGCATGTTGAGCATGTTATGCTGGCAGACAGCGCGGGTTTCTGCCGATACGAAGCCATGACGTATCTCAAGAGGCGAGCTGGCGTAGTAGGGCGCAAAATGCACCAGCCCCAGCCGCTCGAGCACAAGCTGCGCATCCATTGAGAGCGTGTTACTCAAAAAATCTCCCTTACCCTCAACATTTAGCCTCGCCCCCGGTTTGTCGAGGAGCCGCGCCGTTAGCTTGTAGGTTGTGGGCATCTGAGAGTCGGAAGTTGCGGGCCGGAGGTTGCGCACCCGCACATTCAGCTCGTAGATAGCTGTGGCTAACGGTTGGTCGTTGGCCTTATGATCCAGAAAAACAATCTCGCCCTTTTTCACGGTAATTGAATTAATGCGGATCGCTGGCGGTTGGGATGGCGTCGGCTTCGGCGGTGGGGCCTCTTCCTTGGACATCTGCTCAATGAGGCGAAGCACACCGATCTCCCCCTGGGTGTTACGTTCGAGCACAAGCATTGGATTCTTGACCGCGACGCGCTGGATGGTCAAGGTCTTGCCGAGCAGCGACCAGACCTTCACGTTTACTTCTAATTCCTTGAGCTGAATCGGCTCGCGCGTCTGAAATCCTTCAGGCCCCTGGATGCGCAGACCCTGGATCCAAACCGCGCCGCGCAGCAGACTGAGGTCTACGTCCTTAATCTGCACGGTTGTCTCCAATATCCTGCTCAGCGAGCGCTGAAGCACTGACCGCACCACAAAAGGCAGAGCGATCCGCACGAGCACGAGCAAAATCACTACAGCCCAGATCAGCCGAATAATTATGCGCTTTGCCCGCGCACGAGACGGTGGCGCCGCAAAAGTCGGGGGTGGAATAAGCGGCTTGACCGATTGTTGCGCTGATTCCGAAACCATGTGAGAAGACTTCCTGTCTTTACGCACGTTAAGTATCAGTCAGAGATCAGGTCATGCTGTGGGCTAAGGCGGATGATACACCCAGAGCTCAGTTCATCGGCGCCGTTTGCGAGGCTCAGGATACTTCAGTACCTCAACGCGCGTAGGTACAATGCCATCCTCAAGCATGTCCAATTTCTTAGCTGCGCGCCGCGAGAGATCAATAATGCGCCCTTCCACGTAAGGCCCGCGGTCGTTAATCCGCACCACAACCTGCCGATTGTTTTTGAGATTCGTCGCGCGCACAATTGTATCAAAGGGGAACGTTTTATGCGCCGCGGTCAAGCGCCGAGGATTGAATCTCTCGCCATTCGCAGTGAGGCGGCCAGCATGATCCTTACCGTACCACGATGCAATACCCTTCTCTACAGAATAGCGCTGGTTGCGGCCGGTATTGTTAATCATGCGCACAGAGGTGCCGGCACACCCTGCGGCAAAGAGTATCACCAGGACCACCATGGCCTGCAAACGCCGTGTGCAATAACCCTCGCAGCAAACCGGCATACGTGAGATACGAATCAGATTTCTTGATGGGTGCGAACGCCTCACAACTATGTGCAACTCCTCACGGCGTGTCGTTGTGCGTGCCCCTGTCATTAGGCGTCTTCTGAGGCCGCACTGAGCGGCAACTGAGCAGAGCTGATGACTGATTGCTCATGCAATTTGTCTTTAAGGAAGCAGGTCAAACGCGATCAATACGCAATTTGGCACTGCATCGCTTTTCCATGACCTTCCTTGTCTATTACATTCGCCGGCGTACTCCTTGTCAACCCAAACCTGGCGTGTTCCCGCATTCATCAGGGGTGGCCCAACGTTTGGGGTGTAAATAGACGCGATTCAGCGCACAATTTAGTTGACGCTCTGGCTGGCTATCTCTAGATAATACGGCATATACGCTCGGTCGGAGCACGCTTGGGCGTGTGATAGGCAAGAAATGTGCTCCTGAAGATTCTGAGACACATGACGCTTCAGACCCACGAAATTATTATAGACCATCCAGGGCCGCTGCGCCTTGCCAGAATGCTGCTTGTCTTGCTCATTGGCATTCTGCTATTCATTCTGGTGGATCTGTTGGCCTATTCAAATTTTGTCATCGTCTACCTGAGCACGCTTCTCCTGGTTTTCGTTTGGATTCGTCCAATTTTCTGCCTGTATTTCCTCGTGATTCTGTTTCCTTTGTTCGGCGATAACCCTGGTGGACGTTACCGGCTTTATTTTCTCGACATGGTGGTTGTAATTCTGTTACTCGAGTGGCTGGTGCGACTGCTACGGCAGAGACCATTAAGATTTCGCCGTACGCCATTTGATCTATGGATCGGGCTATTTGTCTTTCTCACGTGTCTTTCTTTTGCGCCGCTCTGGAATGTAATAGGACATGAGTATCTGGCCAGCAGCGGCCTGTTTCACTTTCTTTACAAGACATATACCACGTATGCAACGACGATGCGCTGGTCACTGCGAGCATTTCTGGATCTCGGCCTGTCAGTGCTGCTATTTTACTATATTGTAAATCGCGTGGAGACCCTGAGCCAGGTAAAATGGCTGCTGGTCTGTTTAATCGGATCAGCGCTTGTGACATCACTGCTAGGGATTCTGGACTATCATGGCCTCATTTCACTCACCTTTTACCGGCCGCTGAACAAGGACATTCTCGCTCTGGGCTTCATGCGTTTGCAGTCGCTGTTCGGCCATTCAGGGTGGTTTGCCGAGTATCTGGTGATGGTGGCGCCGTTTCTGATTGCAGCGTTGATCTTCTCGCGGCGTAAACGAACTGTATGGGGATTCCTTGCGTTGTATATAATGGTGCATGCGCTGATCTTCACGTATGCGCGTGGTGGATGGTGGGCATTTCTGGCGAGTGGGGGATTTGTGATTGCACTGGTGGCAGGGGCGAAGCCGCTCGTCTTGCGCCAGGCACGGCTGCGCACCTACGTTATTGCGCTGGTAATCGCGTTGTCCATAGTGGCGACTGGAATCTTCACGCTCGTTCAGCTGAAGCGTCACGACCATCCGCTCGCCACTCGTCTGCTCCAGGTTGCGCGGTTCAAAGATCGCCAGGACATCTGGGCAGCCTCGCTTCGCTTATATACTCTTCAGCCGTTGTTTGGCATTGGCCTGGGGAATTACTATGTGCGCCACTCGATCACCTTTTTGCCGCCGCATCCCTATGACAGGCTGGACAAGGTAACGGCACACAGCACGTATCTGCACATGCTGGTTGAGCGAGGGCCAATCGCGCTCCTTGTGTTCATAGGGCTGCTCGTGGTGGCACTGCGCTGGGGCATGAAAGTATTTCAACGGTGTACGCCGGATGATGCCCGCAAAAAATTCTTGCTCGGATGCACGGGTGCCCTGATTGCCTTTGCCGTCTACGGCCTGATGCAGTACATGTTTTATGTGCGCATAATCGAGCTTCTGTTCTGGATTATTCTGGGACTTCTGTTTTTTCTGATCAGAGATGACTTCAGATGTGCTCCGCTTGTCGCCAGCCGCTTGAAGCGCAGTATGCTTCTTGGCGGACTGGTAGTGCTTCTCCTGCTACGGATTCCCGGCTGTTCAACACGGGAGCTCTACTGGCGAGCAAATTGGTTTGATAAGACGTGGATTCTTGGTACTCGGACTCTGACCGTGAGTCGCCAGATTTCTATGCCGGTACTGCGGGTTTCTATATATGCCGACCATTTAGACATCCAGCACCGTCCAGTTAAGTTCGCATTTTGTATTGACGGCCAGCCGGTTGATACACGCATAATTTCTACTCGTGGCGTTCAGGATATTGAGTATTTCGTCCCAGACTTCGTGGGGAAGGCCTCGCGTCTTCAGTTCACTACAGACCGAACCTGGACGATGATGGACCGCAACCTATACGAGCTGCTCTACCCATTTGGAATTTCTGTCGCTGAAGAGATTACATGTGCGGACCGTGTTACCACGCCCACAGGTTTCTATTCATGGGAGACACTACCGGGCCCGCAGGATGCATCCGTTGCCCAGCGCACCTTTCGCTGGACGCACCAGCGTGCAGCGCTTACGGCTCCCGTGGAGAACCGGTATCTTACTGTGCCGCTCATGGTTGGACACCCTGACGTGGAGGAGCATCCCGTCAAGGTGGATATCTATTTCAACAGAACACTACTTAACACAGCAGTGTTTCATCAGCGGAATGTCTGGAAAGACGTAACCGTAGAAATTCCTGCGCCTGCGGGCACAGTAGGCACGCTGGGATTTGTTGTTAATCGCAGCTGGTGTCCGGCAGATTATGAGCTTGACGATCAGCGCGTGCTCGGTGTACTGATTGGCGAGTTTCGATGGCATTCATAGGGAGCAGAGACGAATGACGGCTTCTCAAACCCAGAGCATTACCGAAACGCCAAATGACTTGACCCGTGACATTGATATTGCAGACGCTGGCGGGATTGTTGATCTTATGTGCCAGACCGATGCCCAGATATTTCACGGCTGGGAATCGTATCAAGGACTTGCTGGGCCGGAGATCCGAGAGAGAATTGTGGAAGTGATTGAGCGTCTCGAGCCGCTGATTCGGGATGCAGCTGACCGCGTTATTGTCATATCGGGTGCAGGAACCAGCGGTCGCCTCGCCATGTTTGCTGCGCGCACCTTCAATCGCCTGATGGCTGATGTAGGCAACCCTCCAATCTTCCGCTATCTCATTGCAGGCGGTGATCGCGCATTGATCAAGGCGCAGGAAGGAGCAGAAGACAATCCACACCAGGCGGTCGAGGATCTCCAAGCTGTAATCCAGGGCGCAAGCCAGGTCGCCTATTTTGGAATCACCTGCGGCTTGTCAGCGCCGTACATCGCTGGCCAGCTCGAGCACACTCTGAATCAGGCCGATACGCTGAACGTACTTCTGGGTTTCAATCCAATTGATCTCGCGCGCAACGTACCCATTGAAGGGTGGGACAAGACCTTTCTGGATGTCGCACGCCGGGTCGAAGCAAGTCACCAAGGTGTGGTGCTGAACCCCATCATTGGCCCCGAGCCGATAGCCGGCTCTACACGAATGATAGGGGGAAGTGCGACCAAGCTGCTCTTGGAATTGATATTCTCTCTGGCCATCCTGCGTACCACCGACCGCCTAACGCCCCACATCCTCCTTCCAGAGCTCCGCGCCGACATGCCGCTTCGCGAGCTCTTGGATCGTCTGATCCAACGCTATGACGAAGCACGCATTGCCACGTATCACGAGCGCGACACAATCAGCCAGCTCGTCCAGATTGCAAGTGAGGCGCTGCGGGCAAAAGCCCACATTTACTATCTAGGCCGCGATGTCTACGGCACCCTTGGTACGATTGACGCCTCTGAGTGTCCGCCAACCTTTGGCGCAGATTTTGAAGATGTCCGTGGATTCATTGACCAGGGATGGCTTGGGTTGCTTGGGCCGGAAAAAGACCTCAGCCACGTTGGCCCGCCTTACCGAATTAGCCTGGAGGAGTTCGCAAATGAAAAGCTCCCGTATCTGGCAGAATGCGACCTGGTCATCGGGCTTGGCACACCAGATGATCTGGCATTTCTTGGCCCCCTGCTCACACGCTCGCAACAAGCAGGAGCCGGCACTGGCGCAGTGGTGCTTCGCACCGCGCAGTCGGGCCCTTCACGCGGCAAAGATGCATCGGCACAGGAGGCACGTGAACTTCCGTCAGCACTTGCCAAACGGCTGGATACTATTGTCGCGCCTGACATCGTTCCATCAGGATTCATTCAAGGCTACAACATTCTGGCTGAGTTTGCGACAAAGCTCATCCTAAACACCATTACCACCGGGGCCCATGTGATCTCGGGCAAAGTGTATCAGAACCGGATGATTGACCTTAAGATCAGCAACGCGAAGCTCTATCACCGCACTATCAGGATTATTTCGACCATTATGGGGGTAAGCGAGAAGGTTGCACGCCAAAGCCTCCTGCGTGCCATCTACGAAACCAATGATATTAGCTCGGGCCTTGTACGTGCGCCTATTTCGCGTCACGTAGAAACTGCGACATTAAAGGAGAAAGTAGTTCCCAAGGCGCTTCTAATTGCCACGGGGAAATTCACATACGAAGGGGCGTCCAGCGCGCTGCGCAAAGATCCTGTTGTGCGCAACGTCATTGAAAAAACGCTAAAGTAAGCCGTGGTTTTTATGGAGGAAGCTTGCACGAGACGGGTCAGTCTTTTTTCTCTTCATTCTTAGCAAGCAGTTCTACTAATTCACTCAGGGCCTTCTTTTCCTCCTCGTTGATGGTGTCAAAGAAGACACCCATCTTACAGATGGGCAGACTGCCCCTGGCATCGTAGTCAATCCACACGATCTTGCCGATCAGCGGCCCCATGGCAACCTTCTGCGGTGGGGGTAAGAACACCTTTGCCCACCGCTGCTGCGTCAGGAGCTTCTTGTAGTATGGTTCGCTCATGCCCGGAAGGTAGATCATCATTCCCCGCTCGCTAATGTCCGCGGTATAGCCATCAGCCTCTTCCGGCCGAAATGTCTCTTCCGGGAGCAGAACCAGCACCTTCACATCCAGCCGTACTTGTACACGCTTTGTTCGTCGTACATCTTTCATTTTCAACTCTCACCCTTCTCGGGCGTGCGGGGCCTGCTGCGCTGACGCTAGACCTTGTATCCATCCGGACGCGCACGCCGCGTCCCGGAGGCTGGCTGTATTCGCTGTCTGGCGCCGGCAAAGCCAGGGTTGCACGCCTCTACTATTTTATAATTGACGATGCGACAATGTTGCTTATGATCGCCCGCAGGCGTTTCACATCTCCTTTCTCATCCGGATGGTTACGATTGGTCAACAGTATAATTGCGCACTTATCGCGTGGACTTAGCCAGAGCGACGTCCCGGTCCACCCCGTATGGCCGTACGATTCTGTGGAGAACAGGTCGCCCCGCAGATACGAGTATTGGGATTTAATATCCCAGCCCAGTCCTCTCACCTCATCATTGGCATTTATTTGTGGCGAGGTCATCGCCTTCACGGTGAGCGGGCTGAAGATGACACGCTTTTCATGGCGGCCACCGTTGAGTAGCATCTGGCAGAAGATTGCGAGATCATCGGCAGTCGAGAAAAGCCCGGCATGTCCCGACACCCCATTTTGAACCCACGCGTTTCCATCGTGTACCTCGCCGCGTAGAAACTTGCCATTACGCTTCTCTGTAGGTGCACAGCGCGGCTTCAGCGCTTCCGGAGGATTAAACATGGTATCCTTCATCCCCAGTGGTTGGAAAAGACGCTGCACGGCAACCTCGTCAAGCCCCATCTTGGTGACGCGTTCAATGATCTCGCCCAACAGGATGAATCCCAGATCACTGTAAATGAATTGCTCACCCGGCTTGGTACGCAGAGTCGTTTCGCAGATGTCTGCCACAATTTTCTGCCGCGCATTGCCCTCTGGAAATTGCTCGTAGTAGCGCTTGAAGGGCGGCAGACCTGAGGTATGCGTCAGCAGATGCCGCAGCATTGTATTGTCTTTGTCCGCTCCCGTATATTCCGGGATGAATCGCGAAACCGGGTCATCCAGACGCAGCTTGCCATCCTGCACAAGCAGCATAATCATGGAAGTCGTGGCCACGACCTTGGTGAGCGACGCCATGTCGTATATTGTATCAATAGAGATCGCCTCCGGTTCAGGCTCAAGGGCCTTCAGTCCGAAAGCACTGCGATAGACAATATAGCCGTTGCGAAGCACAATCACTACTCCACCAGGAGCCTTCTTGTTCTGAATTGCCTCATCCATCGCCTCCTTGATATGCCGCAAATGATGACTCGACATCCCGACCTTCTCTGGCTTGGCACGCGGAAGCTTTGCAAAACTTCCTGCTGGCTGGAATGAAAATATTGCCGCAATCACGATCCACCAGACAAAAGGTGTTTTCCCATGGATGGGAATTTGCCAAATCCTTTTCCCTGCGTTCATCCCTTGAGAATCTGTACGGTCCACGAACCTTTCTCCTTTCTCATTATTTCCTTGCAATATAGGCTATGTTCCAAATTGAAGTTCTTTGATGACGGGTTTTCTCTATCCATCTCCCAGTTTACTGGATTGTCATGGATGTATCCTCTGAATTCGACATAACGTATAGGAACAGAATTGTTGTCAGCCTTGAGCAGAGCCAGGCGCTGCGTGCTGCTCATTTTACGACACTTTTTTCGGTCTGCTCCGCACGCACATAATTTTTCTGCGCGTACTGTCTGAAGAGTGCGCCCCATTTGGTCTGGAGAATCTGGCGGACGCGTTTCTTTCCTACAAACGGATACCAATAGACATCGTGATAGAGGCGCGACGCGGCATAAGACCATGGGACGAGTGGGCTCTGGAGCAAAATCTTTTCAAATCGTTTGAGCGGGCCGTGATAAATCATCTTCTGGCCGCGGCTGGCAAAGGTATTCTGATCGCCGTGGAAGTGGAAGTTGACACCTGAGATGTCCGTGCCGACTATCTCGATCTCACGAGGATCGCCCACACCCAAACCATCTTCATGGGCGATTCGAATGAAATCCAGGCTGAGGGGATCGAACCCCTGCATTTTAGCGCTCACCGCATCAATAGCAACCTGATCCGCGCTGGCCAGGATAAAGTCTTTGACGTGAGGAATCATGGCGCGCGGGCCGGGCCCATCGCCTGCAATCGTGCCATCCATCACCGCAAAAATGCCAGTGTGAATCTCCTTTTGTATCATGAGCAAATCAACCAGTGTTTCGTGGATAACGCTGTGGGTCCAGTGGCGGCGCTCGGAGAGCAGTCCGCCGAAGGCGTTCTTCATTGCGCCAGTGATGGTCGTAAAGACGTGAGTCTTGACCGTAGGGAGCTGAATGATGTTTTTCCCGATGAAGAATTCCGGGATACGCACGCCATCCGGATAAATGGTATGCAGAACGCGGTACTTTCCCTTAGGCTGATAGACCACCCACTTCACGGGCGGCTCGTAGAGATGCACGGGTTTCAGACCGTGTTTACGATCAACTGTATCAATGTGATTGCGTTTGATGCCGAGTTTGTCGTTCACCACCACGGTGCGATTATGGGCCGGGATGATCTGCTCGCGCGGGTAACCGGCCTTGATGAGCGCACTAACAACACCATCGTACTGCCAGGGCGCTGTAGAGCACGCAGGATAGTAATGGTGCCACGAGATATTGACCTTCAGAAGCGTAGGAACATCCTTTTGCAAATGGCGTTCGAATTCCGCGAGCTGCATCAGGCGCGCGTAGTCCTCAAGTATGCGGTCCGGCTCAGTTTTTAATACTGCCACTTTCGATTTCATGCACGTCTCCCTGTAAGTCTAAAATTCAATGCCCTGCCAAATCATGGTCTAAGAAAATCTAACAAAAAGAAATATCAAATCTCGACGCCAGGAGGTAGACATGTCTACGGAGCAACTGGTGCGCCTCATACGTATAATTTGACAAGGGCTATCAATAACACATAATCCCCTTGTAGGGGCAGGTCTTGCGCCTGCCCTATGATTGTGGGCAACCACAAGGGTTGCCCCTACCATCTTCATTTTGATGCCCCCTCTAAAAAAATTGAAGACTCTCCTTTTTATATTCCTTTGTGCTGAGCAAGAGAAGGTAATCCTGAATGCCAGTTTTCGCGACTATGGAACTGATCAGGCTATTGCATTCGGCTTCGCTCGCGCAATGAATCATGGCAAAAAGGTTATAGGGCCATTTATCCAACATTGCTCGTTCGTAGCAATGGGTGATCTCCGGGTACGAGGCCAGAAGCGCCCCGATTTCGTCCACGCGATCCACCGGCACGTTCCACACACTCATCACATTATAGCTGCGCCCAACCTGCTGATGCCGAAGCACAGCGCCAATGCGCCGAATTACCCCATCGCGCTTCCACTCTTGGATCTTCTCAATCACTGCTTGCTCGGTAATGCCGACCGCTTCCGCAATTGCTACATAAGGAGTTAGCGAAAGCGGCAGATTCCCTTGCATCTCACGAATCAGGCGCTTATCCTGTAGTGAAAGCTTCATACAGCCTCAGACCTCGAAGTTGACTCGAATCTTAAAGGTCTTACGTGCTGGCAAAACAAGAGGGTCGTCAATGCCGGTGCGTGCACGAATCTCAGCGATGGTCCTGGTCAACGCCTCTTGCGACTCTGCCGCCAGCGTAAACCAGAGGTTGTAGTGATGCGTTCGCTTGTAGTTGTGGCTGACCCCACGATAGGTGCTGATCTCCTCAGCCACAGCGTCAATGCGCTCCTCAGGCACGTGCATTGCAATCAGGGTGCTGGCAAAGCCGAGATGCTGCGTATCGAACACCGCGCCGAGTCGTTTAATCGTTCCATTGGCTTTGAGGCGTCTGACGCGCTGAAGCAGCTCCTGTTCCTCACACGATAGCTGCTGTGCCAGCTCAGCGTACGGCCGAGGGCAAACCGGGAAATCTTGCTGAATCGCATTCAGCAACGCTTTATCAAGCGAATTTAGCGCTGCATTATTCATCGTTGACATGATAATGCAGAATATTATTGGCCACCCAAGGGGATGTCAACTGGATTGTCCGGCCATGCTTAAAGTCTTTTCTTTTATCCGAATGGCGCTGTAGGGGCAATTCATGAATTGCTCCTACTTTTAATTGCCCAATCGATCCCCCACCAGCCACTGTCGGCACATGTTGACTGTTGTAGGGGCGAGGAAACCCCGCCCCTACTTTCATTCAAAGCATGGGCGCCCTGCACGCTTAGTGTGATATAAAGTATTGACAATGCCAGAATATTGGCCGTATCAGATGTACTGATACGTTAAACACGGCTAGCCTATGGCATATTAATGCGTATGAATAACATGGTACCTGCGACGGAAAAAAAGCTGCTTATGAAGGGCAACGAAGCGATTGGCGAAGGCGCGGTGATCGCCGGTTGTCGTCACTATTTCGGGTATCCAATTACACCGCAAAACGAGCTGACAGCCTATATGTCGCGCCGCATGATGGATGTTGGCGGCACCTTTATTCAGAGCGAAAGCGAGCTGGCTGCAATTAACATGGTGCTTGGCGCTGCCGCAGCTGGCGCACGCGCTATGACCAGCTCGTCGAGTCCGGGCATCAGCCTTATGCAGGAAGGGATTTCATATATAGCTGGCCAGCAGTTACCCGCAGTGATTGTGAACGTGTCGCGCGGCGGGCCAGGGCTTGGAAGTATTGGCCCCGCGCAATCAGACTATTTTCAGGCTGTAAAAGGCGGAGGCCATGGCGATTATCACTGCATGGTGCTGGCTCCTTCGACTGTGCAGGAAATGACGGATTTTACAATTCTGGCGTTTGATCTTGCAGATCGCTATCGGAATCCTGCATTGGTTCTCACGGATGGACTGCTGGGTCAGATGATGGAGCCTGTGGTGCTGCGGCAACCAGACCAGCGCAGACCCATTGACAAGCCCTGGGCCCTGACCGGCTGCAAGGGGCGCCCTCCACATGAAATCAAATCACTCTACCTGGATCTTGATATGCTCGAGGCACTTAATCAGCGCCTGCAAGAAAAATATGCACGGATAGCCCAGGCCGAACGCCGGTGCGAGCACTTTATGACCGATGGGGCAAAGATTCTGCTCGTCGCTTATGGAATCGCAGCACGTATCTGTAAAGCAGCGGTTGTCACTGCTCGCTCAAACGGCCAGGCAGTCGGCCTGTTTCGTCCCATCACACTGTTTCCGTATCCAACGCCTGAGCTTCAGCAAGCGGCCAGGGGTGTCCAGGCAGTCCTGGTAGTTGAGATGAGCTGCGGGCAGATGGTTGAAGACGTTCGGCTCGCACTGGGTAATACAGTCCCAGTTTCATTTTACGGCCGAAGTGGGGGAAACGTCGTGGTCACCGAGGAAGTGCTTGCGCAGGTGCAAGAATTACTCTGATAGGGATGGGGTAAGGCCATTTTGGGGGGAGGCCTCTCTGTCGAGCCTGAAGGAGGCAGTATGAAAACAGTCTTTGCGCGGCCTGAGAGTATGCAGCCCACGCCCATGCACTATTGTTCGGGATGCGGCCACGGAATTGTACATCGCCTGATAGCTGAAGTGATTGATGAGCTGGGTATGCGCGAGCGCACAGTTGCCGTGGCACCAGTCGGGTGTGCCGTAACAGCGTACAACTATTTTAATTTCGACGTCTGCGAGGCGCCGCACGGCCGCACGCCATGCGTGGCTACCGGGATAAAGCGCGTGCATCCGGGCAACCTTGTTTTCTCGTATCAAGGCGATGGGGATCTGGCAGCCATAGGCACCGGCGAAATCGTTCACACTGCTAATCGAGGGGAGCTCATTACCGTCATTTTCGTCAACAATGGCACATATGGCATGACAGGAGGCCAGATGGCGCCAACTACCTTGCTCAAGCAAAAAACCGCTACTACTCACATGGGACGAGATGCCAAGCTGGCGGGGTATCCTATAAAAATTTCCGAGATGCTCGCCATCACTCCGGGCAGCGCATATATTGTTCGTGGCGCCGTCAATTCTCCCAAGAATGTCCTCAAAGCAAAAAAATACATTCGCACCGCGTTTCAGACCCAGCTGGATGGTCTAGGCTTCTCTCTGGTGGAACTCCTCTCCTCCTGTCCGGTCAACTGGCGCATCACGCCAACTCAGTCCAATCGTTACATTGACGAGGTCGTCACCAAGGAGTATCCCCTCGGCATTATTAAAGATGTTGGTAGACCGGCAGACGCCACGTGAGACAAAAGAACTAGCTCGCCTCACCGATATCTTACTCGCTCCTCCTGCTTGCATTAAATGAAATTGGCGGCTGCCTTTAGTAGAATAGAGCGTTAGGGAAAAAGTACTGTGATTTGTGGCGTTGATCTTGGAAGCCGCATGGTCAAGATTGCACTGAAGCGCGATGATGGAAGCTACATCTTCCACTCGTTCGATACGATATCCTTCTACCGTAAGTACGGAAGATTGACTAGTGGGAAGCTCGCTATTGACCTGGCATCGCTTGGCCTGCCGCGTTTTGACAAGCTTCTGGCAACCGGATATGGCCGATATGCGATGCAGTTGAGCGGAGCAGAAATTCTTCCCGAGCCTAAAGCCCATACCCTGGGGGCTATTGCGGAGACTGGGCTGCGAGATTTCACACTGATTGATATTGGTGGACAGGACACGAAGGTCGTCAAGGTGGTCCAGGGCAGGATGGTTGATTTTCAGACGAATGATAAATGCGCGGCGAGCAGCGGCCGCTATCTGGAGAACATGGCAGCAGCCCTGGACATCTCGCTTGACGAAATGGGTCAGCACTCTAAAGACCCTGCCATACTGAGCTCGACGTGCGCGGTGTTTGGTGAATCAGAGGTTATTGGCTGCCTTGCCGAGGGCAAACCAATCGAGAGGATTTGCGCGGGTGTGAATTACTCTGTGGTGCGGCGCGTGATGCCTGATGTGCGGCGCATGCAAAGTGCACACTACATCTTGAGCGGTGGCGTTGGCCGCAACAACGCTGTACAACGCTTGCTCGAGCAGGAGCTACAGGCTAAAGTCATCGTGCCCCAGAACCACCTCTTCCTGGGTGCTATAGGGTGTTGCAACGCTGATTAGCTAAGCATCGCAATCATGTACAAACATTCTTTACCTTTGCAATATTTGCATCTTAGTGTGATTTTTAAAAAGCAGACTATAGGGGTTTGATTAATGAGTCCGCTCTAAAAAGCCCCTTTTAAGAATAGCCAAGG
>CAYVXD010000037.1:0-31690 GCA_964454265.1 uncultured Candidatus Sumerlaeota bacterium
GCTCGGATTTATTAAAATATGGCTGAAAGACCTATTATCGTACACAGCCTAGTACCAGACGGCAATAAATACGTGATTTGAATTCTTCTCTATGTAATATGTAATAAGAAGACGAAGCTGGCGAGTCCCTATCAAACCTTGTCTGCCAAAGCTGTGATAAAACCAGGATTACGTTCAGGACGACTAATCGTAACGATGCTGCTTTGCTCGGCTTGCCTGCTTGTTATAGCTCTTATACTGAATACTTTTGCTGGGCAATTACCCAGGATAGCGGCTAATGAGTCCACTCCAGTCGCCGCCACGCGCAAGCAGAAGCTTACCACGGTAACCCTCACTATCCTGTACGACAACAACGAGTACGATAACCGGTTGCAGACAGCCTGGGGATTCTCCTGCTTGGTAGACGGGTTGGAAAAGACCATCCTGTTCGACACGGGTGGCAACAGCTCGATGCTGCTATCCAATATGCGCAAACTCGGGGTTGACCCGCAGAAAGTGGAAGTAATCGTCATCTCGCACCTTCATTATGACCACGTCGGTGGGTTAGCCGGCTTTTTGAAGAAAAACCATAACCTTACTGTATATTTACCCAGGTCTCTTCCCCAGAGTATCAAGACAACTGTGAGGGAATCTGAAGCAAAACTCATCGAGGTTCACCAGCCGATAAAGATATGTAAAAACGGCTATTCAACAGGTGAACTGGGAACCTGGATAAAGGAACAATCGCTAGTGATCAAGACGAGCAAGGGCTTAATCGTGATAACTGGCTGTGCCCATCCAGGAATCGTGAAAATTGTTAAAACGGCCAAGACACAGTTAAAAAGCGATGTCTATTTAGTTCTGGGTGGTTTTCACCTGTGCTGGATGAACGCCTGGCAAATAAAGGGCATCGTTAACGGGGTCAAGAAAGAAGGAGTTAAGATTGTAGCTCCTTGCCACTGTTCCGGTGATCTGGCCCGAAGCACCTTTAAAAAGGCCTATGGGGAAAGCTTCATCTTGGTGGGCGCCGGTAAAAGATTGGAGATAGAGACCGGCAAAACAAACTTGCAGAAATGAGGTGTCCTGGTGACTGCGCAAAGAGAAATGCTCAAGTTACTGGGTGCGGGGATAGCTATGGGTTCGTGGCCCTGTCTGGCCTTCTGGGGACCCATTCTTTTGCCTTATATCGCGGCTACAAAGAGGAGCTGGCGTGGCGGCTTGAGAGTGAGCTTAATGTTTTCCTTTGGCCGACTTCTTGCGATAGCCATCTTGGGGGCATTGGCCAGTGTAGCCTTTGCCTCTGTGAATCGCTTCTTCCCTCCCCACAGATCGGGTTACCTATACTTAGCCATAGCTGTTTTGGTTATGCTCATGGGTGTACTCATCATCTTAGACAAGGGATTCCGGGTGCCGGTATATGGTATCTTCAGGAAGTATATGGTGGGCAGGAGTAATGAAAGTATGCTGGTCTTAGGCTTCCTTATCGGCATATCCCCTTGTGCACCTCTTATCGCTATCCTTAGCTATATTGCCTGTACAGCCACGAGCTTGCTCTATGGCGTTCTCTATGCGCTCTCCTTTGGCATAGGCACCATGGTTTCGGTAATAGTATTAGGGACTCTAGCTGGCTTTCTTCCCGGGAGCATATTTACGGCCCCCAGACACCTTAAGGTCTTCAGAATAGTATGCGGCGTAATTCTTATCCTTTTTGGCTTCCAACTTATCTATTATTTATGGCAACTGCTTTAAATTGAGACAAGTGAAGAGCATTTTATGAACAGGATAGAAAGGCGGCCTCAAATATTTCGGAAGGTTCCTAACAGTGATTAAAGATAACGTGCAGAAGATATTGAGTGAATTACCGAATGGTGTAGAATTGGTGGCCGCTGCAAAAACGAGAACCGCTGAAGAGATTTCCGGGGCAATAGCTGCAGGGGTAAAGGTTATTGGTGAAAATTATGTTCAGGAGGCAGAGAAAGCATTCAGAATAATAGGAAGACGGGCAAAATGGCACCTTATCGGACAGCTGCAAAGAAACAAGGCAAAGAAGGCCGTACAAATATTCGATATGATAGAGACCATTGATTCCTTGAGGATTGCAGAAGAGGTCAATCACTGGTGTGACCAAGCCGGAAAAATAATGCCGGTATTAATTGAAATAAATAGTGGTAGGGAAGAGCAGAAAGCAGGAGTATTGCCAGAAGATGTTGTTGAGTTAATACGAAAGATCTCTAATTGGACACACATACGAATAATGGGGCTTATGACTATGGGCCCTCGGTTTGGCAATCCAGAAGATTCTCGACCGTACTTTATAGAAACAAGAAGAGCATTTGAAAAGATTAAAACGCTTAATCTGACGGGTGTTGAGATGCGATATCTTTCAATGGGCATGACAAACTCCTATCAGATTGCCATAGAGGAAGGAGCAAATATAGTGAGAATAGGCAACAAGATATTTGGCCAGAGAGACAAGGACAGAGGTAAGTATTAGAGAGATGAGCGACAGAAAGGTGCCTTTTAGATATTGTCCCATGTGCCGCTACCGTCTAAAATGGGTTCGGGTTTCAGGCAATAGGCGGCTAAAGTGTCTTAAATGTGGATGGGTACATTACCAGAATCCTTTGCCCGCTGTAGTTTGTTTGGCTGAGAATAAAAAAGGGCAAATACTAATAGTGAAACGGGGTGTTATGCCTCATAAGGGAAGATGGGCTTTGCCGGGCGGATTTATTGAATTGCAAGAAACTCCTGAGCAGGCTTGTCTTCGAGAATTAAAAGAGGAGACTGGTGCGGAAGGGAAAATTATTAAAACAATAGGTGATTATATACAAGATTCTAAAACTTACGGCCCAATATTAGTTATAGGTTATGAGGTGAAGTTAAGCCGGGAACTACTGGTGCCTGGCGATGATGCAAAAGAGGTAAGGTTTGTGGCCAAAGAGGAGGTGCCAAATATTCCCTTTTCAAGCCATAGAAGAATTATTGCGGATGGCTATTCTAATCGAAGTAATCGCGAGGTAACATAAATATGGAGGCTAAGATACTTTTTGATAGCGACAGCTTGAGCAAAGAATTTTCTGTCGGATGGGGGTTTTCCTGTTTGGTCGGTGAGAAAGTTTTATTTGATACCGGCAAATCGGCCGAGTCGCTTTTTGTTAATATGAAATCTATGAATGTGGATGTCTCCAGACTGGAAGCAGTGGTTATTTCCCATGAGCATTGGGATCATACAGGTGGATTGTGGGAAATACTGAAAATGAAGGAAGGCCTGAGGGTTTATGCATGTCCGGGTTTTAGTATGGCTTTTACAACAAGAGTTAAAGAACTGAAGGGGACTCCTGTCAATGCGAACAAGTTCACAAAAATCACGGACAATTTCTATACCACTGGGGAAATACCAGCAGAATATAAAGCAAAATATACTCCGGAGCAAGCACTGGTAGTAAGAACTGATAATGGAATTTCGGTAGTTACGGGTTGCTCCCACCCGGGTATAGTAAAGATGTTGGAGAACATCAAAAAAGCTTTTCCGAGCCAAAGCTTCCATCTGGTAATGGGTGGTTTTCATTTATCAGACAAGAACAGAAGAATGATTAGGTCTATTGTCGAAGAATTCAAACGACTAGGAGTGAAAAAAGTCGGCCCTGCTCATTGTACAGGGAAAAAGGCAACAAGAGCGTTTAAGAGGGAGTATCAAGATAATTTCATTCCTATAAGCGTTGGTTTGACCTTGGACATCTGAAAGAAGACCACTATTCAGTCTCACGCATGATCTCCTGAACCTTGCTGTATTCGACCTACAAGTGACCGGAAATCATAACCGAATTTTTTGATAGTAAGAGATCCGGACCTATGATCGGCTCAAACAGTGTCTTAAAGGATATTCTCCGGAGCATAACTAAAGATACTCCGGTCAGAAGAGTGTTCTGTGGGATTCGCTGGACGGCAGTAGTGAGCAAGCGGTGCGGTTTGGCTTCTTCAATGGCCTGGGAATCCTGTCCACACGGAAACGAGCCTGTCAAAGAGGCTGGGGTATTACTCAAGAAAAGCGCGCAGCAATTGGCTCAATATTCACTTTCGGAGAGTATAACAGAAGCTTGTATAGGGATGGCAGCGATCAATTCATTAATTGATATTGATATGTCCAAATGTACCGAGTTAAATGCCGCAGACATTCTTGAAGAAAAAGGGAGGAACAAAGATATTAGCATAATAGGGCTTTTCCCATTCGTTGATCGATTAAAGTCCGTAGCTAAGAACGTGTGGGTCATAGAGAAGCGTCAAGAGTTAGGGGGCTATCCAGAAGAAGCGGCACGGGAGTTCTTGCCCCGATCAGAGGTAGTTGCAATTTCCGGAACTACCTTCATTAATCATACAATCGAAAAGATCTTATCATTATGCCCACCGACAAGTTTGAAGATAGTATTAGGAGCGAGTACACCTCTCAGTCCGATTCTCTTCGAGCATGGGATAGACGTTATCTGCGGAAGCGTAGTGATTGATCCAGAGCGCGTACTAAATCTTATCAGAGAAGGCGCTACTTTCAGGCAGATGAAAGAAGGTGGGGTAAGACTGTTAACTATGACGAAGGATGCTCGTCTTTTCTCTTCATACCAAAGCAAATAATCAAGCAGGCATTAAATGAGCAAGACAGAGCAGCAACCGAAGGCTCGGTTCAGTCAGGTGTTTGCTTGATAACGGGTTCCCAATTTTCATTCCTTTCCTCTTCTGGCCCGTGCAATCCGCTTATGCATTCTTTTCTACAACGCCGAGCAATGTGCCAAGGACTTTTTCGAATGCCTGCGTAGATTTGCTTTCAGGATGACTGATTAAGGATGGTACACCGCTGTCGCCGCTTTGCACAATCAAGGGATCGATCGGAATTGAGCCAAGAAACCTCGTGCCCATTTCACGCGCCATCTTCTCTCCTCCACCGGAGCTAAAAATCTCGGTTACCTCCCCGCACTTGGGACATGCAAAACCGCTCATATTCTCAATGACGCCGAGCACGGGCAACTTGAGGGTATTACAAAACCCAATCGCTTTTTTCACATCAATCACGGCAATACTCTGGGGCGTGGTCACGATCACCGCGCCGTCAGGATTCTCTATCAGCTGGCAAACTGACAGCGGTTCATCGCCTGTGCCCGGAGGCGAGTCAATGACCAGATAATCCAGTGTTCCCCACTGCACATCTCTTAGAAATTGCCTTATCGCTGAGCCCTTGAGCGGTCCCCGCCAGATTACTGCATCATGCTCTCTTAACAGAAACCCCATAGACATGACCAGGAGCTCAACAGTCGTCTGACCAGGTATCGCCCGGCTATATTTAAGAGGCAGTATTGAATTTTCAGTTGCAACTATGGGGAGCGCCTCAAGGTCGAGCAATTTCGGAATACTGGGCCCATGGATATCCACATCGAGCAACCCGACGCTCCTGCCTGCCTTTGCAAGAGATATTGCCAGGTTTACAGCAACCGTACTCTTTCCCACACCTCCTTTGCCCGATAGAATAATGATCTTATGCTTTATTTTCGACATCCTCTCACGAAGCACTTTATCCATTGCAGGACTAAAAGGTTTTTGTTGGTTTTGAGACGAATCACGCGTCTCAGTAGTCCGTTCCCTTTTTTCGTTCGACACCAGCATCACTCCTTTCATTATTTTCGGGCGCGCATCACCACAAACGATCCCTGCCCAAAACCTTTTCTTAGCTTTTCAACGTGCTTTTTAGAAGCATTAACCGAAAACAACGTTTGGTAATACTCTTTCACCTCAAACCCTGAAGACTCAAGCATTTTCTTAACTTCTTTCACAGAACGAAATCTAGCGAATCGGTAGAAGGTACTTGTATGTTTTGTTTCTTCGTAACGTCTGCCCAGCTCACTTTCCCGATCTATAATCGCTACTATCAGTACTCCTTTCTCGCGGAGCACTCGCCAGCATTCCTTGAATGCCTTTTCTGGATCGTCCAGAAAACATACCGTTGTCACCAGCAGCACGTAGTAAAAAGAATTAGCTTTAAACGGAAGCTCCTCGCCAACACCCCGTAGTATCTGAATCCCCCGACTTCGAGCCATCCTCAGCGCATTCATTGAAGGATCAATCCCTACTTTCACTCCCAATGGTGCTGCAAAGCGTCCTGTACCCACGCCAACTTCCAGACCAAAACCGCTTTTGGGTAATACCTTTTGAATCGTCAGCAATTCAGATTCATGCATCAGTGCGTTCTTGTCGAACCAGGCATCATATTCAGCACAGTGCTCATTAAATGGATTTGCAGACATTGGCATTTCTCTGTTCATTACGTAAGTTAATGTTTAAAAATGCAGACATTTTGTGATTTATAAATTAGCAATATACGAATAAGCTGCATTTTTCAATAAAGTTTGGCAAGTTTTTAAGTTTAGTTTGCTCAAATCTTTAGCATGCCACAATGATGGATTTCTAAATCATCTCAAGGGAAAATAAATCGCAGACTTTGCGCTCCGGCTTTTATCTCAGGTCGCCGGAGAAATCTGAAGGAGATCCTTGATTAATAAAGCGAAATGTTTATATATATTCTTGCCTATTTGCTTGCCTCCTATAATGTATTGCCAATGGAGGCTCCGAAGCGTGTGAGATAATTTTTCTTATTTTTGGGGAACATTTCAGGCAAAATTGCGTATAAGTTAAGTGAGACAAGGGGAAACTCGCACGAGCATGGAAGAAATTGGCACAGAGATTATCAGGGATTGCCAGAATGGTAGTGCTGAGTCGTTTGCTGCAATCGTGGAAATGTATGAGAGGCCCATATTCTCGTACGTATATAAGCTCAGTTTTAGGGGCTTAACCAGGGAAGGGGTGGAGGATTTAGTGCAAGAGGTTTTTCTCAAAGCATATTGCAACATCCATGCCTTTGATCTTGCAAGAGGGACGAAATTTTCCACCTGGCTTTATACCATTACTCGGAATCATTGCTTAAGCGTCCAAAGGAAAAAGACTGTGGATCTTGAAAGACTTGACACAGATATTAGTGAGATGAAGACCTTGCCTGGCCATGAATCCTCCAGTCCTCGTGATGAAGTCCTGGAAAAGGAGCGTTCCCAAAAAGTAGCCGACGCTATTGCATTGCTCCCGGAAGAGCAAAAAAGTGCACTGTTGATGCAGTATTACGAAGGTCTGACGTATCAAGAAATTGCCATCATTATGAGCTGTAGCGCCGGCACTGTAAAGTCACGCCTGGCTCGGGCCAGAGATAAGCTTTATCAGTATTTAAAAGGATATTTATAGATCCCTTCTGAACGGGGGTGAATAAAAATGAAAGACAACTCGGTGTCGTGTGAGGAAATCAGGGCGATAATCGAGAACCTTTCACTGAAGACAGAAGAGAAAACAGCACAAAGGCAATTTAAGGAGCATCTGGCAGGATGCCTCCAATGCAGGTTGTTGTACGAAAAGAATCTGGCACTTAATAGCCTTCTTGACCAATGGGAGACAGCCGAACCAGGGAGGAATCTGCAGGCGCGGATTATGGCAAAGGTCGCCCAGATAGAGAGGGAACGGGCGCGCGTTACTCAGCCGCACGATTTCTGGGGTCAATTCAAATCCCTCTTAGGGTATAAATTCTCTGTGCCTGCATTTGCTACCGCGCTGCTGATTGTCTTTCTATTGGCCTCCATAGCGATAAATATTGCTCTGGTAATGAGGTCACCCGAGCCTGGAAGAGCTGCTCCCATTATTGCAAAAGTAGAGCCTGAAGGCCCGCCAATTGTAAAAAGCATTCACGATATCATCGAGCCAAGTCCTCGCCAGCAGATAGTTATCAAAGAGCCCGTTGTTCCTGTTAATGGTAGAGATTTTTTCCCAGACTATCAATCCGCTGCAGCCGCTTATCAGCAGCCACTCATAATAATTATCGGTGTGCCGCCAATGGTACCGGGCCAGTCGGTTTTTTCGCCGCAAAAAATTTATACCACCCAAAATTCTAAAAAGGAGGAACTACTATGAGGACGTCAAGACTTTTAGCAATCAGTATTGGACTTATCTGTTTTCTGATGTTGCAGGGTGTTGTCTTTGGCCAGAGTACGACGGTCTCTCCGGACCTGCAACAACAGGTGAAGAATCTTATCCGTGTCTCTAACAGTTTCTGGGAGAAGGAAGACATTGACGGGTTCATGAGTCTTTTGGATGAAGACTTCTGTATGGTCTTCAGCGGGGCAGATAAAGAAGATTTAAAGAAGATTATTGAAAAGCTCACTGAAGGAATTGACTACACAAAAGCCGAATCTACTATCAAGAGCATCGAACGGAAGGACAATCTCATTTTGGTGAGAACCACAGACCACAATAAGTATCGAAAAGGGTCTGGAAAAGAAGAAGAGGAAACCACCAATATGATTTACTTTCTACAGGAACGAGGTGGTCGGCTTCTGATGAAGTCCCTGTCGAAGGATATCGAAGAGGGAGCCTTTAATCCGGTATCGCGCTTCTATCACAGCAAAAAGGGGAAATATGCCATCCGTATTCCCGAGAATTGGATGCCTCTCGGAGGTCCGTTCGGCTTGGAGCAGATCACCCCTGATGCAGTAGTCGCGCTGGCACCTGATTATAAATCCTGTGCCCTGCTGGGATTTGTGCAATTGCCAATTCAGGTAGAGCCGAAGCAGGCAGTTCAAGCAGATGCAGATGCGATGAAGAGACTGGCCAGTGAATATAAGCTCCATGAACAAGGAGAAATGAAAGTAGGTGAGCTGCCGGGTTATAAGACGGTGAGTGAATTTACGATTGAGGGCCAGCATCGCAAGCGTCAGCGTGTGTATTTGCTGCACAAATCTATCCTTTATTTCTTCGTCTGTGATGCCGTCCCACCGGAAAAGTATGACGGGCTGAAGCAAGAATTTACCAACATTGTGCAAAGCTTTAAAATCATCCCATCGGAAGAAGGTCTATCGCTGAAAGACGAAGTGGCGTCTGAATTTGGCCAGGGGAGTATCTCCGGCCGGGTCTATACGAACGAAGAGTATAATTGCTTTATTGCTGCGCCGGAGGGTTGGGAACTCATTACCAGTGCGAACCCTGCACACTTAGCGGAAATGCACTATAAGCAAGGGAAATCCATTGCGCGACTCATTGGAGCCAAGGGACAACTGGCACCTCCTCCTTCTTTTGACCTGCATGAAGCGGTGGAGGAGCGAGTGAAGGGTCTCAAAAAGCTCATTCAGGATTTTAGCGAGAGTTCTCGCCGCGACGTCACCATCGCGGGAGCACCTGCTGTTGAATCAGTGCAGAGATACTATATAGATGGGGTAGGGCATTTTAACGTCAAGGAAGTTACGCTGGCAAAAGACGGGATATTCTACCTCATTATCTGTCAGGCCATGGAGCCGGATAAGTACGAGACACTAGAAAAAGACTTTGACCAGATCATCGCCAGCTTTGGATTTATCAAATGAATCTCAGCTGGGACCGGAGGGGAGAATTATCACGGCTCCTCCCGGTCCCGCTTATGAAAGAAGGAGTAAGAGCAATGCGCGGGAAAAATTTCAACATAATGGGATTCGCAAGACGCCCTTTCATGTTTCTACTCGCTGTTGTGTTACTGCTGAACTTCGTTGTCTTGGGCCAAGAGTTTGATACGCTCTATCTCCGCGATGGTTCGGTTCTCAGGGGAGACATTGTAAAAGACAGTGTGGGCAACTATGTGGTTTACAATCAATACGGAGAGTTCACGGTTAATGTTGGAGAAGTCATTTATCTCATTTCCAAGGAAAAGGACGAGCAAATAGTAAGGGAGACTTACATCATTACGGGTAATGAAATGGCGGTTGTTTCCATTCTTCAACGCGCCATTCCTTCCGCGGATGAAGACTCTCAAGGTTTTAATCTTCTCATCCCTGGAAGTGTAGTAGCAATTTTCGATGCTGACAATTTTGAAACACCATACCAAAGCACCTCATTAGGCGGTTTGAGCAAGATAACTATTAAGTATGACGACATCATTTCTGATGGGAAATACCTTTACATCACTACGCGCCAGAAGGATTTTCTGGAGAGTAATGAAAGAGGCATCATTTATAGTTATAATTTCACGCCTCATAGTGAAGTGGTCATTAAACTGCTGGTCAAATATCCTCAGCACTGGCATGTTGACAAAATATTCCCTGAGCCGACCAAACAATACGAAGGCCTCATAGTTTGGCAGCTCAAGCTCAGGAGACAGCAGAATTTTAATCCCACCATTACCTTCCGCAAATAAGCCTGCCTGACAGGTAAAGGATCCTCATTTCCCTATCCGTACTTTTCTATCTTCCTTGGTCTTTTTTACGGGGCATGGCTCTGTTGAAAGCTCTCAATCTAAGAAAAGACGATGTTGGAATTACAGGTCAGGCACCATGGCGTGGCACGGGCGTCTCGCCCGTGTGCATTTGCGAACCATGGGCAAGTTGAAAATGCGCCTGTGGCGTGATGCCCATGCCACGTGATCACCGCTGCATTAACCCAAATTCTGCAGTTGCATAAAGTGAAACAAGGGTTAAAGCGTACTAACCGAAAGAAACAGAATCGCGCAGGGCCTCTCTATTGCATTTTTCCTCGATCACAAAAAGATGCAAGGATATAAGGTGGCGATTTCATTCGCCTAGGCGAATGAAATCGCCCGTAACCAAAGGTTTAGGAGGGGAGCGCGAGGGGTGACCCTTTTTCCAAAGGGGCCCCCTCGCAATACCCAAATGCAAAATTCGGGATTAATACCTCAAGCAGAAAAGGCGTGCGAATCATTCTGGGCCGGATTCGAGGATTTCAACCGAGCAACGGGGCATCTAAAGCGCATTAATGGGCAAGATCCTGGCCTATGCGCTCATCAGCACATGCTGTGCAGTTAATCTGGATGGTTGAATGTGTGATGCGAAATTTATCTTTTAGCAGCGTATTGATATCAGCCACCAGGCGATCCGCCTCTGGCCGCTGTTCCGCCAGCAGGTCCACGTGGCACGACAGGGCGTAGATATGGCTGCATACGCTCCATATGTGGAGATCATGAACGCCGTTCACGCCCGGCATGGCTTGAATTGCCTCTGCAACCTCGTGGAGATTAATTTCGCGTGGAACTCCTTCGAGCAAAATATGCGTTGTTTCTAGCAGCAGACGGATCGCGGCCACTACAATGACCAGCCCGATGGCGAAACTGAGCAGGGGATCAACAATGTGCCACTTCGTGACCCACATAATCAGCCCACCAAACACAACTGCAACGGAGGCGCCAAGATCGCCAAGCACGTGGAGATACGCGCTGTGCAGGTTCAGATCATGGCTGTGTGGATCGTGCATGCGCCATGCGACCAGTGCATTTGCGCCAAGGCCAATGGCGGCAACCACAACCATCGGGCCTGCCAGCACCTCTTTCGGCGAGAAGAGACGATGGTACGCTTCGCGGAAGATAAAAAGAGAAACAAGCAGCAGGGCCAGGCTGTTCAGCAGCGCAGCGAAAATCTCAGTGCGATGCCAGCCGTACGTGTGCTTCTCAGTAGCAGGAAGCCGGGCCAGCGCAACCGCACCAAGGCTCAGCCCCAGGGCGAATACGTCCATGAACAAGTGCGCGGCATCGGCCAGAAGTGCAAGACTGTGGGTCAGCAGCCCGCCGATTACTTCCATGATCAGGATCACGCTGACCACAAGAATCCCAAACCGAAGCCTTTGGGCTGTATCGAGCCTCGCAGTTGTGTTTTTATTTGTTGATACTGCGTACTTTTTCGATACCACTTTTTGCGGCTCATCATAAATTTTCGTGCTGCACAAACAGAAAGAAGCGATGAAACAGGAAGTCTTAGATGTTTATCTGCGTTAATCTGTGTTTATCTGTGGTTTAAAAACATGAATAATGTTGTTTGTGCTCTGTGTCTCTGCGCCTCCGTGGTTTTACTTTTTATATTCAACCACAAAGACACTAAGGCACAGAGTATGCAAAAAGCTCTAATCTGTGTTTATCTGTGGTTTAAATATGCGAGTTATTATTCCAACCGCCGATGCACCCAGATACACACGGATTTAGATTAAGGTTTATTCGTTGCACAATTTTTTATGGAGAACCCTTTTTGCTAACCTGCTATTCGCTCGAATGGCGTACCGTCCATATATTTAAGTATTTCATCGCTGACAGCCGCGTGTCAATGTTGGCGGCAATACGGATTCCCGGCCTCTCATTTCATGATAGGATTTTAAATACTGCTGCCACGCCAGTCCATTAGAAGTCATTGGAAAAGGTTTAGTTGCTATGCAAAGAGGATTGCTGTTTCAACGTTTGCCGGGAGGCACCCGTTTTGGACGGCGCAATATGTTGATTATAAACGCTGGTTTGAAGCGCCTGAATCTGTTTAGGAAGGGCACAGATGAAGAGATAGATCATAGCCGCCGGCCAGCAGAGAATACATAGAAAAATGAGCAGCGGTACATTCAGCACCTTCTTAGAAGTTTGTTGAGCGCATAGCAGTCGAGCACGATCGTATAATTCTTCTTTCGCCTTGGCAACCTTTGCCCCATCCAAAGGCGCGCCGCAATAGGAACATTGTGGTGCGGATGAACTGAGCTGGATTGTATGACTGGACGAAGCCCCGCACGAGTGGCAGTGATTGGCAAGTTCCACCGAACCGCCGATGAAAAGGCCAACGCGATCTTTCTCCAGTTTAATCAAGGGCCAGTTGTGTTTCTCGATCTCCCCAACTAATTTGCGCAACTTATCTAAGGGAACCCCAGCGAGTTCCGACAGGTCGCTCAGGCGGATCGAGCCTTCACCAACAATGATATCGGTCAGGCGGACCAATTTGTTCTCAGTCGTTCGGTATGCATAGCCCACGAAAAACAGGATGGCGGCTGAGAACGACCAGAACAGGAGGAACATAAACATGGTAGTAGAAGGCTTTCCCAGGAAGAAAAGCAGACATATTGCTGCAAAAGCCGCAAGAATACAGGCTAATCGAAAGCAATAATCGTCAATTTTGTAAATATTGCGCTTCATGAATACGCGTCCGGTTTTTAGCTTGAAGCAGTGAGTTTTAGGATACCGTTGAAATATGAAAATGCAAGCCTGTTTTACTAAGTTCAACGATTGATTATATGGGTCCGCATAATGCCCCCATGCGATTCAAAAGAAATGTAAAGTCCGCTGGGCTCCGTACTCCGTTGCCTCTGCAGTTTAAAACATGGGTGTAGATCATCGTCGTTTTGCCATCCTTAAAGGAACTAACAAGTATCTTAACCCCAGATGTGCTATCAAGTATTTCTTATTCTTTGACGATCTCGGCGAGAGCATGAAATGATAGATCTTCGCCTTTACCTATTTCGATGTGGATGGTCATGTGCCAGCAATCGACGTTCGCGTTTTTGAGCCACGTGATCAGCCCTCGAGGTGTGTGTCAAAAAGCAGGCTGCAATGAAATACAGAGCCAAGTTAGTTTTCAAATGAGAAAGTCGCGCATAGCAAGCAGGTAGGGTTTCTTAATTGGCAAGTGCAGGAAATCTGCATGAAACAAAGAAAAATCGGTTGGAGGGACTCTATTAAGAAACGCTTCCAGTTCTCAAGGATTTGCCAACCGTCTGTCTTGTAGTCACCTCGCGTGCTCAAAATGAGCCCAAAATGTGCCAAAAAGTGTCTATTTTTGTCGTATTCTATCGAGACAAGGTACAAGGTGAGATGGATATACAACGTTGATGTTGCAGGAAATAAAATGGAGCGGGAAATGGGGCTCGAACCCACGACCTTCACCTTGGCAAGGTGACGCTCTAGCCAACTGAGCTATTCCCGCCCAGACGAGCGGTCAACCGACCGCTCATAATCTTTTCATGTGGTTATTGCGATCAAACGAATTTTATGGAGAATTCGCGGGAATCTTGTCTACGGGCAATAACCGATAAACAGGGCATATTTCTATACTAGCATGCAGCACAATGTCAAGCGAAAATGGCCTTGCAGACGTAAGGATGTCGGGCCGTGTGCTGCGCGTGCGGTGTCAAGCGCCTATTCCCTTTTTCCTTATTTTTTCCACAAGTGTGGTACGCTTGACCCTCAGCAACCGTGCTGCACGGCTTTTCACGCCGCTGGCTTTGTTAAGGGCATGGAGGATGAGTCTTTTTTCAAAGTCGTCAACCACGCTGTTAAAGTCAATGCCATGCTCCGGGAAGAATTGCCCAGCCGGAATAGTGTCAGCCTGCGGGACTTTGAACTTTTGGGGCAGATCCCTGACAGCTACCTTGCCGATGCTTTTTAAAATCGCCATGCGTTCGACCAGGTTTTCAAGTTCACGCACATTGCCGGGCCATGGATATTCCTGCAATAGCTCAATGGCGTCGGGAGAAAAGCCGGTAATTTTGCGATGCTTAAGATTGTTGAATTTTTCTACAAAATGCTGGATGAGAAGCGGTATATCTTCACGGCGCTCTCGCAATGGAGGAATGTGAAGCGGAATGACGTTCAGGCGGTAATAGAGGTCTTCGCGGAACCTCTTTTCAGCGACTGACTGCTCCAGGTCCATATTTGTTGCGGCAATCACCCGTACATTTATTTTGACCGTTTCAGTGGAGCCCACAGGGTCGAATTCTTGCTCTTGCACTACGCGAAGGAGTTTTACCTGCAGCTTCGGGCTCATGTCGCCGATTTCGTCCAGAAAAATGGTTCCACCGTCAGCCAGCTGAAATCGTCCCACGCGGTTCATCACCGCGCCAGTAAACGCGCCTTTAACGTGGCCGAACAGTTCGCTTTCAAGAAGACCTTCGGGGATTGCCCCACAGTTGACCGGGATTAACGGATGATTGCGGCGGAGGCCACCATAGTGAATGGCGCGCGCAACAAGCTCTTTCCCGGTTCCACTTTCTCCGAAAATCAGAATAGTACTATCGCTATCAGCAACAGTTTGGATGAGCTGGAAGAGCTCCTGCATGCGCGGAGAGCTACCTATGATGTTTTCAATTCGGTAGGCCGACTGGATCTGTCGCCGCAAATAAATATTTTCTTTGTGGAGTTTCTTGTACTCGAGAGCCTTGCGCACGAGAATCTTGATTTCATCTGCATGGAAGGGCTTGGTGATGTAGTCATGGGCGCCAGTGCGTAAGGCCTCAATCGCTGATTCAATTGAGCCGTACCCCGTGAGCACGATGCCCAGTGTGTCGAGATTTAGCCGCTTGATCTGGTGAAGAACTTCAATTCCGTTTCCCTTTGGCAACTTCAGATCCGTGATAACGATGTCAAAGGCGTCTTCCGTTATCAGCCTCAGTGCTTCCGGAAGATCACTTGCTGTGCTAACGGTGTAGCCTTCTGCGGTCAGGACTGTGGACAGAACGTCGCGAATCGGCGGTTCGTCGTCAACCACAAGGATTCTGTGCGTGTGAGTGCGGTGCATTATTGTGGATAAGTTTAGTGGGCTGCCAGAATTATTACAAAAAATTGATTCTTACTGAGTTGCCTCTTTACCCATGTTGTACCGGTATTGCAACAAAAAAATGACAGAAATCGGATTTTTGACGCTTTAATTAAGAAGGGTAGAATGATTGCTTAGCCATTTGCCTGATATTGTTAGGGTTAGAATTATATTCTGGCCATAATGTTTCCGTGTCTCACGTTTGATGCAATCTTAGCCCTTCTGATTGATCCTCAACAGTCGAATTTAATCAAACGCCCAGGCAAAACCGTATCTCCCAAGAAAGGTATTATTAATATCCTTATCTGTCCGGCGCATAAGGGCATTGTTGGCATAATAGGAATTACGTGGCGAGGGTTTCCAGCAAGCGACACGCAGCCAGGCGACTGCGCGTGGGGCGGAAGAGATCCATACGGAGTATCTGACGGATGGAGTGGGTAGCTCGCGCCTTACACCCACTGGTGGATGTCAACAGGTTGTCCTGTTTGGGCGGCGCGATAGACTGCATCAACCATAACCACGGCCCTCAGCCCATCCTCGGCGGTGGAATAGATGCGTTCTTTTCCTAAAAGGACATTGACGAAATTGGCCGTTGAGCTACTGTCGCCCGGAAGATCAACGATCTGTACCTCTTTCTGACCCTCGAGCTGGTATAAAATGGTATAGTCATCCACGAAGATCGCCCCCTTTGTGCCGTGAATATGCAGTTCATGGCCTTTAAACGTCTTCGTGGCTCCCATGACAGCACACGAGGCCATGGCGCCATTATCGAAGGTCATGGTGAGCGCGGTATCGCAATCGGTCTGAAAGCCGCGATTATCCATAAAGGCAGTCACGCGCCGGGGGCGTAGTCCCGTGGTCCAGAGAATGGCATCCAAAAGATGCGATCCACCGTCAATAAACATGCCTCCGCCCGCAAGTTTAGGGTCGCCGCGGAAATTCGGAGCGTCGCCCTCTTTGTGAAATGCTTTGGTGCGGAAGTAGCCAGGTGGATCAGTACGGGCCAGCGCCCATTCAATATCGGCTACCCAGCGGGCACTGATGAATCGAATTTCGCCGATCTCCTTCTCTTCAAGCATCTTTTTTGCCACGCAATAGTTGGCCCAGTAGTGGCGATTATATCCCAACACTATGGGAATCTGTTTCTTCTTGGCGAGTTGCACGAGTTCCTTGGCGTGAGATACTTTTATGGTCATAGGTTTTTCAATCAGCGCCGGGATACCGCGTTCGAGGCAGGCTTTGGCATGTTCATAATGCAGACTGTGCGGGCTGGAAATCACAACGCCGTCCAAGTGCTCCTTATCCAGGAGTTGCTTGTAGTTGGTGTAGCCCTTGGAAATATGGAAAAGTTTGCAAAACTGATTGAGCCGCTCTTCGTGGTGACGGCACACGGCCACGACTCTCACTGCTTTGAATTTTCTCAGTGCTGGCATGTGGACGGTACACGCATACATCCCTGCTCCAATGATTCCAATGCGAAGTATCTTTGGCTTAACCATTTTCAGAGTCCTTCGTGTGAGAGTGATTTTTACTATGGTGTCTGACGACGCCCCTGGTGCACCACGTGAATGGACTGAATGGAGTTCTTGTTCTTGACGTTGTCTGGGAAAAATATAAGGATTCACTACAAGTAATGGTTACTATTATGCAAGGAAAAATTTAAATTCGAGAAAAAAACCCCGCTCTTTTGTGCTCTCCAAGCATTAGGCGCGCACCCTGTGTGCGCAATGAAATAGAATCGTACGAGGGGCGGTAGTAATCGGCGGGAGACCTATCTTTCGATACACCGATAACCTGGCAGCACGAAAGGAGCCATAACGGAGCGTGTCAGATCGATCAGACAGTCAGCGCTTTGGAGAGATCGCAAGCAACGCAGGGCCTTACGTCCCATTGCTCTGGGGGCTCATCTTTCTTCTTGGAGTGTTGTTGCGACTATCGCGTCTTGAAGCAATGAGCGTGTGGAGTGACGAGGCGTTCAGCTACCAGTTTGCCTCGCGTCCCCTTGGGCAAATGCTCCCACTGCTCAAGATGGACGTGCATCCGCCGCTCTATTTTCTTCTGCTCCATGTATGGTTGTATCTAGGCGCCAGCGCAGCTTGGTTGCGAGGGTTATCGGTTGTGTTTGGAATGCTTTTCCTCATCGCGGGATACCTGATTGGCAAGCGGTTTTTCGGTATGTATGTTGGCCTCCTGCTGATGTTCTTCCTGGCAATCTCGCCATCAGAAATTCATTATTCGCAAGAGATTCGCATGTATAGCTTGCTGGCGTTTCTGTCGGCGATGATGATATACGCAGCGCTGCTCTATGTGCGGTCGCGTGCTCACGGCCACATGGCGCTATTCGTCGTGACTGCGGTACTCTGTCTGTATACGCACTATTATAGCCTGTTTCTCATTGGGGGACTGCTTCTCTATATTCTAATTGATCTTACCGGACGCGGAGTCAAAATCGAGATTGCTCTGCGGAGAGTATTAACGTGTCTGGTGCTGATTGTGATCCTATACTTCCCGTGGCTGGAGGCCTTTTTTACTCACCTGTGGAATAACGTGCTTATGGGTGTACATTCTTTTGAACGCGGCGGACTGACGCTTAGCCGCATGCACGAATATCTGTTTGACCCGCTGCTGGGTCTGGTGCCATGGGTGCCGATCAGCATACAATTGTCATTCAATCCATTTTTCACATTGTTTTGGTATGTGGAGCTCCTTGTTTTTCTTGTCGTGTTGACAATCGTTAGTCTGATGGGTGTAAAGCAGATATGGGGTCAGGCCTCCTGGCGGCGCTTCCTTATTTGCGCACTTGCCGTTCCAATTGTCCTCACGCTGGTTCACGTGCAGTTGCACGGTCGTCTCTATAGCCGGTGTTTCATTATTTACCTGCCGGTAGTATTTCTTCTGCTCAGCCTTGGGTTGGTGCGTATGAGATCAAGGGTCGTTGCTGCTGGGGTATTGATTTTTCTGGCCTGTTTTTTCTACTTATCGTCAAAGCTCTATCTATCGCTGGACATTCGTGACGTCACCATGCCGGCCTACAATTACGTGGCAGAGACAGGGCGAGCCGAAGATCTGGTTGTCCATGCCAATCCCTTCTCCTTTATGCCATTCCTGTATTATGATCGGGCCTACGCTGATCGCGAATATATTCTTAATTCCCAGCGCGTGTCGCTCATCGTTCGGCTTCTGGCGGGCAAGAAGAAAATTCTCGTCCGACCGGCGCAATTGGAGCAAGCGCCATACGTCTGGCTCATCGTCTCAGATTGGTCCTTTGACAACCGCGACTGGCTCCAGAGATTGGAGAGCAGGTGGCTTGCCTCAGGGTGGATCAAGGAGAAGGTGCGGCGATTTCCAGTCTCCGGCGGGTTGAAATGGTGCGACGTTGCTCTCTACCGACGTGCCTCCCCGGAGAAGAAGCTATAGGCTCGATATAGCGCTTAGAAAAATATCTGGGCTGAAAGGATAACCGCTGGGGAATCACCTGTAAGGCAGCAAAACAATTGACACTCCAGGCGGTCTTAAGTTATAAGAGTAACACTAGATTAAAGAAGAGCAGGATCAACTTTAGCAAATAGGTGAGGGACCATGGGACAAGTGTTTAGATATGGTGCTATTATTTTTAGTGTTGTGTGCGTTTTAGCGCTTTCATCGTCATTTGGTGATGTCATTATCCTCAAAAGCGGCGAGCGTAAAGAAGGCATTGTGGAGGATGTCCCGAATGAACCCGAGAGTATTATGTTCATCAACAGTATGGGTGGTGTAAAAATCGCCCGAGATCGGCTACAGCGAATTGAAAAAGAAGACCGTTACGTTGGGCATCTCAAAATTGGAGATCAGCATCTGGCCAGTGGTAATTTTCAGCGTGCCGTGGAGGAATACGAAAAGGCGCTGAATCTCCATCCAGGCGACACCGACATCGAAGCACGTATCGCCTTAGCAAAAAGTGAAATTGCCAGGCGGGAGGCCGAAGAGCAAAAGCGCAGAATCGAACGCATCGGCGAGATGGTAAGTGAGGCCCGGAAGTTGATGGAAAATGACGAGTATGACCAGGCGGAAGCGCTTCTCAAGCGTGCCGAAAAGATGGGGCCGACCAGCGAACAGACTGAGGAGATAAATCGTGCTCTGGCAGATGTCTATTTTCGCTGGGGACTCTACCAGGAAGATCGGCTTAATCGCGAGGAGGCCGGTACGTTGTATCAGAAATCCCTTGCGTTGGAACGAGACAACGTCAAGGTATTTGATCGTCTCGTGGCTCTCTGGGAAGACGACCCGACCAAAGTAGATCAAGTCATTCCGGTTTATGAGCGCAAGATTGAAATGAATCCAAATGATTCGGTTGTCTTGCTCAAGCTGGCTGATGCGTATTATCGAAAAAAAGAGTTGGAGTCGGCTTTTCCATACTATTTGCAAGCTTACAAGCTCGGGAACTTCAGAGGGACATATTTACCAGAGCGATTAGCGAGTATATTGCAACGCCTCTCACAGGACTACGCATTGCGGACGGACTATGAAAAGGCGATTTACTACTATCAGCTTTACATGGACACTTTTCCCAACGTTGATCCGACTCCAATTTACATTTATCAATACGCGTCACGGTCGCTGAAGCTTGGTCCGGATGATTACGATGGGCGTGTGGAGCTGGCAAAGTTTTGTCGCGAGAAGAGTCTACACGGGTTTGCAAAAAAGGAATTAAAACGAGTTTTGATTGAAGACCCTGGGAGTCAAAAAGCGCAGCAAGTGCTGGATCTTTATGCGCAGGAGGATTTGAACGAGGCATTGTTTTTTTATGGTGACAAGCAATACGAAGTCGCAATCAAAATGGCCCGAGACATCATTGACGAATACCCGAAAGCGTCAAAAGTGATAGAGCAGGCATCGGAATTGATCAGCAAGGCCGAGAATGATTTGGCGCGCGAGCAACGTATTGCCTCGCAGAATGCTCGCGTCCTTGCTCAGCGCGGCAATGAGTATTTTGCACGCGCTGAGAGTTACATCAGCGCGCTTTATAGCACAGAGCGTCTTCGCTCGGTTCACATCATTAGCGAGAAACAAGAGGCAATCAAGTATTTGCGCCGGGCGATTCTTGCATGGGAAAACGCCTTACAGCTAAACCCTGCTCTGGCCGAGCTGAGCCAGGAGGATCTGGCGAATAAGCTGCGCGATGCCAGGGCTAGGCTCTACGCCCTTGAGAATCCTGTGCCACTCCGTCTACCACCCACAAGGCGCCGCACATGGTGAGGAGTTGTGAAAACCCGATCTCGCGAATAGTGATTTCACAATTCCTTCGTACACCTCTCACCTTTTTGGCTTGTCTTCAGTCTATAGAGTGAAGAAAACTCTTGCTTGTAGCCGCAGGGAAGAGAACCACTAGTGATTTCTAAGACATGTGAAATCAGTGGTTTACGCCTTGAAGATCGTTCTTCAAAGGTTCTCTTTTGCGACTTACGAGGCTATTGGAAAAATTGGACTTAGCCGATAAGAGATTGGTATGCTTCATGCATATAATTATTGGGATAAGAGTGCGGGGCAGAAGAGTATGCGCACAATAAAATAAAGCGAGACCAAAGGCGATGATGATGCACAGCCAGGAGAATCTGCTAGGACAAATACTTGTTGCAATGGGAAAGCTGGATCCCAATGACCTGGAGATGGCTTTGCGCGAGCATAGGAAGTCGGGTGATCGTATAGGCAGTATACTGATGAAAATGGGGTTCTCGAGCGAAGACGATGTCCTTCGCGCCCTGTCTCAGCAATTGGCGATTCCGTTTGTCAGGCTCAGCGAAATGCAAATTCAAAAAGAGGTCATTGAAAAGATCCCTGCAAAGCTCGTCACACATTATAATCTCATTCCTGTTTCACATCAGGACGGCACACTGAAAGTGGCAACAAACGACCCGCTGAATATTCACGTGCTGGACGACCTGCGCCTGGCCCTGAAAACTGAGATCGAGCCAGTCATTAGTTCAACAAAGGAAATTGACGACGCGATCAAGAAATACTACGGCATAGGTGCTGATACGGTTGAAGAGATGATGAACGGCGAGACGGCGGAGGTTCTGGAGGTTGAGAGGAAGGATGTTGAAGACATTGATCAAATGGCCGAAGATGCCTCGATCGTGCGATTTGTCAACCAGATCATTGCCGAGTCCTTCACCGATCGGGCAACGGATATTCATGTTGAACCGCTCGAGAAGGAATTGCGCATTCGATACCGAATTGATGGAGTGCTCTATGAGGCGGCCATACCGTCGTCAATCAAGCGGTTTCAATCGGCGATTATTTCGCGACTTAAGATCATGGCTGATCTGAACATTGCTGAGCGACGGCTTCCACAAGATGGGAAAATCAAAGTGAAAATGGGTGATGTGGATTATGACTTGCGTGTCTCGTCCGTGCCCACGCCGTACGGTGAGAGTATTAGCATTCGGATTCTGAGCCGAGATTCCGAATTGTGCCGCATTGATCGGCTAGGATTTGACGAGCATCACATCATGCTGCTTAGGGATACAATTAAGAAACCTCATGGGATTATCCTGGTAACAGGGCCAACCGGAAGTGGAAAATCAACTACCCTCTATGCTGCGCTCAGCGAAATTAATAGTGTTGAGAAAAAAATTATTACTATTGAGGATCCTATCGAGTATCGGATTCACGGGGTAACGCAGATACAAGTGCAGCCGCAGATCGGGCTGACGTTTGCGCGCTGCTTGCGGACAATTTTGCGCCAGGATCCGGATATTATCATGGTTGGTGAGACCCGGGACCAAGAGACCGCTGAGGTCACTATTCGGACAGCACTGACAGGACATCTGGTGTTTTCCACGTTGCATACAAATGATGCCTGCGGTGCCGTGACGCGCCTGCTTGACATGGGAATCGAGCCTTTTCTGCTCTCCTCGTCGGTGGAATCTATTATTGCACAGCGGTTGGTGCGGGTGTTGTGTCCGGATTGTAAAGCGATTTATCAGCCACAAACAGAGATTGTGAATAAGATGAACGTGCGGCATGACGATATATCGCAGGTAAAGTTTATGCGTCCGATTGGGTGTGAAAAGTGTCGCTATACGGGCTATCGGGGCCGAACTGCTGTTTATGAAATGGTGAAAATAAATGAGAGCCTCAGACGCTTGATAGTAGATCGCAGGGCGGCAAACATCCTCCGTCAGGAAGCTATCAGACAAGGAATGCGTCCGATTCGCCATGACGGGTGGACTAAAATCAAAGCCGGAATCACCACCATTGACGAGGTACTGCGAGTGACCATGGAAGACGAATTTATTGACTATGAGGACGTATAAGGCACCTTGCGGAAGGTGCGAAGGATTGTGACTTCACAGGTATGCGACACAGGCAGTTTGCACGAAGACATTGTCTCCGATCCTCTCCCAAAGGAGAGGCGTCGGGCAGAGAAGACTCCCGATATAGCAGCCATTGGAGGGTGGATCTGGACACCGTGTTTTAGCTGTTGGCACAGGAGCAAGCGCTCTGGCGGCTAATGTACAACAGCATACGCCAGTGTAGCATTATTGAAGCATTGTGGGGGAAGTAGCGTGGCAACATTTTCGTACAAGGCAAAAGATCCCAAGGGCGAGCTGATTCAGGGGACAATGGATGCCGAAAATCAGCCGGCTGTCGTAGGGCGTCTCCAGACAATGGGGTACTTTCCGGTACTCATTGTGAACGAGACAGAGGTTCGGCGGAAGGCTGAGCCGTTTAGCAAGGCGTTGTGGAAGCGCGTCAGAGTATCCGATTTGACAACGTTTAACCGGCAACTGGCGGATTTGATTGATGCGGGTGTGCCACTGGTGAAGGCACTCGCGATTATCATGAATCAGACGGCAAATCCCACGCTGCGCGACATCATTTCAGAGGTGACCAACGACGTTCAAGGTGGCGATACTCTGGCCCAGGCGCTGGCGAAGCATTCACAAGTTTTCTCAAAGCTCTTCTGCGCCATGGTGAAAGCAGGAGAGGCTGGTGGCATGCTCCATTCTGTATTGCAGCGTCTTGCCGATTTTGCCGAAGCTGAGGACGAACTGCGTAGCAAAATTAAGTCAGCTTTGGCTTATCCAGTAGTAATGATCCTGGCTGGCATAGGAGCCATTATTGTTCTCATGACGGTTGTCATCCCAAAGATCGTGGTTATTTTTGATGATTTGAGCCAAACCTTGCCTCTGCCGACACAGATTTTAATAAGCATCAGCAGTTTCCTTGGAGGTAACTTTCTGTATCTCCTATTTGGGGCAGGCTTTGTGGGATTCCTTGTGTGGAACTTTGCGCGCACAGATGAGGGGAAAATGTTTTTACACAGATTGCAGATCAAGTTGCCCATGTTGGGGCCACTTATTATTAAGCGACAGATCGCGCGGTTTGCCCGAACGTTTGGCTCTCTGCTGCACAACGGCGTGCCTATTCTAACGGCGCTGGATATCACGCAGGAAGTCATGACCAACCGCCTTGTGTTCAGGGAAGTTGAGCGCATTTCTGAGAGCGTCACGCAGGGTTCTGGGGTAGCCGCCACTCTTCGTGAAAGCCTCATCTTCCCACCGGTTGTGGTGAACATGATAGCGATTGGTGAGGAGACGGGAAGGCTCGATGACGTGCTGATAAAGATTGCCAGCTCCTTCGAATCTGAGGTTGATCGGTCAGTCAAGACACTCACTTCGCTTATTGAACCGTTGATTATCTTATTGATGGGAGGCGTGGTCGGGTTTGTGGTGATCTCCATGTTACTGCCGATTTTTCAGCTTGATCCGGGCATGTAAAGACGCAGGACAGGAGTGCAAGGCATTGAGTGGAAGTGGAGATAGTTGGCGGGTGTGCGAGTACCGACGCGAGCAAACAGGTATCACGTTATTAGAGATCCTGGTTGTGATGATGATTCTCGCTGTCATGCTGGCTTTTTCCGTTCCCTCTATGAAAGGGTTTCATCAGCGCAATCAGTTGCACACGTCCGCGCGTGAGGTTGTGGCGCTTCTTAAATACGCTAGGGGAGAAGCAGTGCTTGGCGAAAAACAGGTGGAGGTGCGATTCGACGTGCCTGGCGACCGTTACCGGCTTGATTTACGTGAGCAGGATGAAAGCGCACGCCGACGGGATCGCGAGCAGACGCGGAAGACCGTTGAAAAAATCAGGTATTTGCCATTGACAATTCATTTCCTTGAGATCACCACCCAGGCAGAAGCAGATGAAAAATCTGGTATCGCCCGGATGCTGTTTTATCCAAATGGATCTGCTACTGCTGCAACGATCGTAATGGAAAGCGAGCGCGGTCGAACCATGACGATCGAAGTGGCTGGCGCTACTGGCCTGTCCAAGGCGTATGATGGCCTTCCAGAGGTGGAAGAGTCTGCGGGAGAAACAGGCGGCGAAGACGATGAAAGGGAACGGTCGAGTGCGTGGTCTGACGAGTATTGAGAGGCGTTGCAGGCTGGAGCCAGGCCGAGCGCTCAGGTGCTCGCGGCAGCGCCGACCATTAAAATCGGCTGGGACTACGCAGGTAAGGAAGACCTTGGGAGTCTATCGTGGGCAATTCGAACAGACCGAGGGATGAGATGTATTACACCGGGAGATGTGTACATAGACAATACGGCGCTGGCTCTCTGATGGAGAAATACAGCTTCATCTTGCTTGAGGTGATCGTCTCGCTGGTGATTCTTTCATTGACTATAGCAACATTTATGCGGTCATTTGCCGTGTCGCTGGGAAGCATCAAGAAAGCCGAGATTGTAACTCAGGCGACGTTTCTCGCCAATCGGCTGCTTGATGAGTATGAAATCGAACCGCCGGAGCTTGACGAGAGTGAGGGCGATTTCGGCGAGAAATATCCGTTCTTTCAATGGACCACATCAGTTGAAGATATAGAGGTGGAATACAAAGACATTCCACTTGAGGATGTGGTGGATGACTTTGAGATACTCACGAAAATCACTATCTCGATCTACTACGATGATGGCCGACTGAGAACCTTTCGAGCGTGCAAAGTAGCGACGTACCTGACCGGGCTCGAGAAGTTCACCCACGAAAGTAGGAAGCAAAACAGACTCTATTAGGAAGTGGCTATGCAATCCAGGTTGTCAGCATTTACGTTACTCGAGACTCTGCTGGCTGTTCTGATCTTTTCCATTGTTGTGACTGCGCTGTACTCAACTTTTCGCATCGGGATGCGCGCCTACGAGCTCGGAGAAAGGAACATAGACGTCATGCAGAAGTCCCGCTTTATTTTTGATATGATTACCAAAGACCTCCGCACAGTCTATTATGAGGATGAGTCGAACTACAATATTACGTTTCGGCAGCATGTGCAGCAATTTGAGAATGAGATGGAACGCGCCAGGCGCGAAGGACGTTTGGATGAATTTCTCGAACGCATAGAGGATGAAAACTATCCGAATCCCTATAGTTTCAGTTCGAGTATTGACCTCTCATTTAAAGGTGTAGATGATGGGGGAAGCGACGGGCTGTCATTTGTCGTCCACCGGCTGACAGATGGCAAGACTGCTGCGCCGCCCTGGGGATTGGCTCGCATCACATACGCTATCGAAAACGACCGTCTGGTGCGAACAACGGACGACGTCTTTCTGCCCGAGCAGACAAAGGAAGGCGAGGAAATCCCCAAGCCCGAACCTCTGAAGGCCACAGTCACGGAAGGAGTGAAGCAGTTCGATCTCAAGTATGGCTACTTTTACGACATGGATTGGTATGACGCCGACGACTGGAATTCTTGTGATAAGAAATACCGAAATCCACCACCAGAAGTAGAAGAAGATGACCCAAACTATGAATTTATCATGCAGTTGGAGAGAAACAGACCTGCTGATGGTCTTCCTGCTTACGTGGCTGTTGATCTTGTGCTCACGGATGCAAGCCCGAAGGCGAGGGAACGGCATTTTCAATCTTTGATCCGCATTCCAAGGGCTGAAGAAACCTACCTGCCCTTGGAAGAGGAGTATCGCACGGGACGGGGTAGAATGCGATAATAGCAGCGCCACATTGAGACACTATGTAGTGTGAAAACGAACTCTGACATGGATTCTGGTGTGTGATGCAAAAGCGAGTGCAGATACGCAACAGCCGACGTCAAGAGGAACAGGGCGTGATCCTGATTCTGACTCTCTGGATCGTAGTGGTCTTGTCACTTATAGCCTATTCCTTGACGTATGAGCTGCGACTGGAATTGAAGCTAACCAAGCTCCATAAAGATGAGATCACGGCATACGCTCTGGCGCGTGCAGGTTTGGCAAAGGTGATTGTTGACCTGAAGAACGATATGTATCTGGATTATGCAGAGAAATCCCAACCGTTCGATGGGGAAGGAGACATCTGGAAAAAAACATATGAGGATGACGAGGCGTTGGAGTTTGAGGGTGGGCAGGTAAAAGTTAAGGTTGTGGACGAAGAGAGCAAAATCAATTTGAATCAAGCAAGTACCCGTGTGTTGACAGCCCTGATCAAGATGCTGGGCTATGAAGACAAAGAGGCGCTGGAGACGGCGTGTGCAATTGTGGATTGGCGCGATGCAGATAGACTGCCCCGTGTAGGACGGGGACGGGATGAGAACGAAATTTACGCAGAAATGCGACACGAGAAAGAAGATCGGCGTCTGTCGGATGACATAGCACCATATCGCTCAAAGAATGACCGCTTTCTGACTGTAGACGAATTGTTGGAAGTATATGGCGTGACGCCAAAGCTGTTCTATGGCTACGATCCGCAGGCTTCGGAAGACCAGAAGCGGCGGCCACGCTTCAGAGACGAACGCCCTCCGGTGGGGCTCCGCGATCTGGTGACCGTGCGCTCGAACAGGGTGGTTAATATTAACACTGCAGGGCCTGAAGTGCTGGGCGCACTCATAGAAGCGGCGGCGATTAATGAATCCGATCCAAGCGCTTTGGCTGACAAGATCATAGAATATCGGCGAGGCTCGCATTCGGGGGAGATTGATAATGATCAGGCATTTCGCAGTGTCCAGGATCTCGGGCAAATTTCCGAGATTAGTGGCATGTTGCTCAGTCGAATGCGCGGGGCTTATCCTCTTGATGTTCGCTCGTACTTCTTTACGATTCATTCCACGGGTGAAGTGGGACGTGTGAAGCGGTCAATTCAGGTGCTCGTGTGGCGGTCATTAGATATTTTCCACCGCGACGAGAACCTGGACGATAGGGAAGTACGTCGGCGCCGCCGGAGGTCACGCGATGAAACTATGCTCATCAAGGAGCCGGCCTTGCGATGCTTCGAATGGGTAGAGATCTAGCCTATTATACGAGAGACGCGAGTACGGGATACGTTGTGAAACAAGGAGGACATCAGAAAGAGCGATGCTGAATTTGTATACAAGCATTGAGTTAAACGAGCGCGAGTGCAAGATTCTGCAGGTCAATCGGCACAAGAGCGGTCTGAGAGTGTGCCGGGCGCTGACGATTCCTTTTCCTGCGACTACTGCTGGCATGGGAGAGGCGATACAGGCCAAGGCGAGTGCGATTAAGGAGGCACTCAAAGCGCATAAGGTGAAAATCCCGTATTCAGTCCTTTTGATTCCCAAACACTTAGCTACGGTACGCTACGTCACGCTGCCGTCATCAGCTGATGACGAAATACCCGGAATGGTTCGGTTTGAAGCTGAGCGCCATATTCCCTTTAATGCCGAACGCCACGTCGTTTCATACCATGTGATGAAAAGAGAAGGCATTGGCGGATCGCAGGTGCTCGTTGCTGCAGTGGATTCCGCGGTGGTTGAGGAACATCTTCAGATTCTGACAGCGGCGGGCATTGCGCCGGCGCTGGCAGACGTGACGTCGCTCGCCTTGTTTAACGCTTTCGTGTTTACGCGACCGCAGGGACTTGAAGAGCAAACGTATGCGTTGGTGAATATCGGGTTGCTGACAACCGAAATTTGCATTGTGAGTCGAGGAATACTTACCTTTACCCGCAGTACTTCGCTTGGCACAGCGCGGCTGATTGATGATCTCAACCGCGAGCATGTACTCTCGCCAGCGCTGTCTACAGCAGAGATCAACCAGATTGACATGCTAGAGCCGGAGGGATTTTTCGGCTCGCGACGTTGCGGGCCCGGCGTGGTGGATAGCACAGACGGGGCTCATGAAGCCTCCTCAGATGATGCTGATGCGCGTCTTACCAACGACGACCTGCAATTCCCTACGGACGCGAATATTCGTAATGCAACCTCGCCAGGTGAGAAGCCTGGAAAGGACATCCAGCGGAAAGGCGAGCATCCCTGTGTAAAGACGCTGCGCGAGTGGTCAAGCAAGCTCCTGACTGAGGTGAAGCGAACTTATACCTTTGCCAAACGAGAGTTCGAGTGTCCTCCGATTAACGAGGTTTTCGTCTCTGGCGAAGGCATGACGTTCAAGAATATGCTTGAGTATATGCAGATCAACATGGGTGTCACGGTGCACGCCTTGCAGGCTTTCGCGCAATTAGAGATGGAGCCGGAGTGCGGATTGACTGATGCGCAAAATCTTGCGCGGTTCTGTATTCCCCTGGGGGGAGCTATTCGCGAGCTCGATGATCAGACGCTCAAGATCAATGTTTTGCCAATTCGATATGTGCAGCATAGGGCGCGTATGCAAAGGAAGCGTAGCGTTATCACCATCGGTGTACTGGTTCTCGTGATCCTGGCTCTGAGCATTGTCTATGTAGCCGAGCAGGTCGCCAAGCGCCGGCATCTATACGAGTGGTATACGGCCCAGATCAACGCGATGGAACCCGAGGTGAAGGCACTGGAGGACAAACAGACCAAGCTGCGCATTATCCAGAGTTATATTCATGACAAGCGTTCGGCTCTGGCGATCCTTGACGAGATCAGTCAGTTCGATTTTATCCCTCATCAGGTGGCCATTACGGATTTTACATACAAAAAAGGGCAAGATTTGGAGATTGAAGGCCACGCGCTGGAAATCAAGGAGCTTAATTTATTTGAAGAACGTTTGGAAAAAACGGGATTCTTTGAAGATGTGTTCATAAAGCAACGTCCACGATACCAGATGCCGCATGGCCGCCCTTGGGTGTTGAAGTTTGGTCTTGTATGTTCATTTCAGAAGAAGCAGGGTAGCAGATGAAAGTCTCTGGTCGAGAAAGGATACTTATGGTGATTGTGGGCGTGTTTGTGTGTGCGGCCATCGTCTATAAGTTTGGCATCACGCGCCTCTACGAGGGATTCCTCTCCTCAGCAGAACAATTGCACACCGTAGAGAAGACATACCAACGTTGTGTACGTCAGATGGAGCAGCGTGAGCGGATTGAACGTGCTTACAGGGAAATTGAGGATCAATTCCCCAAGCGCGAGCCCGGCCGCAATCCGGCCCATCAGTTCAGTGAGGAGGTTGATACGCTCTGTTCCCAATTGGGATTTGCGAACCCAACCATTGAACCCGCCAAGGAAAAGCCAATTGAGGATGTGGAAGATTATCGCTTCATTTTGCTGACCGTAAAGACCGAAGGTGATTTTCCCAGTATTACCAGGCTCCTCAAGGGCTTTGATAATAAGTCCCTGCTGATCAGGGAGCTGACGCTGAACAGTTATTTGGATCGAGATCGGGTCCGCGTAGCGGTGACTGTGGCACGGATTGTTAAGGCAGACGAGGCAGCCGAACGGCCGGCCGCGCGCCCCAGGGCCCGCAGAGTATCTGAGACACGGATGGGGGAAGAGGTTTTCTGACGACATGAGCATTAGCGGCACTACGGAAGGCCTCGATTGTCAGTTGCTTTCCTGGGTAGATTAAAAGCACCATAGGCAGCGGCGAGAAAGGATTCGACAATGCAACGACGTGATATTGTGATAAATGCCATTCTTGTGGGCATTATTGTGCTACTATGCTATTTGGTTGCCGTGTCAACGTATGAGAAACCGCGTGTCACTGCAGGAGAAGTCTCGAAGGAAGGAGAAAGGATAGCCCCGGTAGACGAAACTGAGACCCAACATGTGGCGGCCCAGGACAAATATTCTCATTTTGGCCAGCGCGAGATTTTTCGCACAATTATCTCGCGACCGACCCCTATGCCAACCCAAACGCCCAGGCCTAGGCCAACCCCGAGTCTGGAGCGCGCGACGCATTACTGGCGGCTGATCAGCGCGTTTAGCAACGAAGCGATCATCGAGGATACGAAGTTGAAAAAACAGTATACCTTGCAGCTTAATGAATCACTCACAATTACTTATCAAAACGATACCCTTGACATTACCCTGATCGAGGTCAACGAGAATGATTATTCTGTTACCGTTAGTTATAAGGATCAGAAGAAGAGGCTAAGCATGTTTTGATATGAACCGCGGTTGTTTCCGAGGCACAAGTGTCCAACAGATGCTTTTCTTGCGACCGAGCAGAGGCAAGCACCGCAAGCACATAGTCCTGGAGGAAACTATTTAAGCTCGTAATTGCTACACGGTCGTCCATGAATTCAGCGCAAGAGCGACTGGGCATCAATGAGACAGACTGACCGTCAGCTTAACTAAAAGGAGTCAATGACAAATGAATGCACTGAACACAATTACACAGTGGAAATGGTTGAGGATTAGATTACTATGTTTGGTCGGGTGGGGAGTCTTATTAATCTACCCCGGCTGGGCCGGCGACCCCAGGGAAGATGAGGAAGGGGACATGATAATGGGGCAAGTTCCGGTTACTGATGTATCGGCGGAGCCACAAGTTCAGCCTGCGCAAATGGCTCAGCCCGCAACTCAATCAGTGGCAACAGTTATCTTTAGCAAGGGCAATATCGAGCAGGTACTCCAGGCAATTTCGCTTCAGACGGGTGTGACGGTAATCGCGAAAGGGCAAGCAGTCGGCCAGCGTGTTGACATCATTGCAAAGGACGAACCACTGGAGGTAATCTTTGATAAGCTTACGTCAGGGAAAGACTGGGTGTGGCACAAGGTCAACGATACCCGCTATGAGATTATGGATAGGCGCACGTACGAGACTACGGTTTTGCCAAAGCAGCGTGAGCGCAAAATCTTTCAGCCTCGATATATTAAGGCCGAGGATTTCAAAAATGCCATCGAGGGCATGCTGACGAAAAATATCGGTACAGCAGCCGTAGACCCACGCACCAATAAGGTGATTGTGACTGATTTGCCGCAGGTAATCGAGATGATTGCACGTCTTCTTGAGGAGATAGATGTCAAGCCTATTGTGCGTGTTTTTTACATTCGTCATGCTGACGTGGATGAGATTGCCAAAATGTTAGAGAGTTATAAATCTGCACCTGGCTCGATCGAGGCGGATACGAAGACACACCAGATCATTGTGACCGACACGCTTCAGAATATTAAGCGTATGGAGCTGCTGGTGGAGGTGCTCGATATCGGG
>CAYVXD010000038.1:0-31652 GCA_964454265.1 uncultured Candidatus Sumerlaeota bacterium
ACAAAGCAGACATTAAAATAATAGCCGATGATGCCGGTAATATTAATGGTTACGACAAAGATGGAAACCAGGTTGAGCTCACGTATCCTGATCCGGAAGACCCGGAGAATACAAAATCGATCGTCGAGACAAACACTTTTTACGATGCGCGAGAGGGAGAATTGGTAACTTCGATTGACGTCGACATCGCTAACATGGTTGAGAGTAATATTTGTCCCGCGAATGGTATCCTGTACGTTTCAAATGAGGATCAAGGAAGTAATCCTGGTGTAGTGCGCCTGGTTAATGGCGCTGAATTGCCGGATTCTGCAGGAGGTTTCGCGGTGGCTACCGACGATCCGATTTATATCAAGGGAGACTTTAATACCATTAACCGTACCCTTGCTATGGTGGTTGGAGATGCACTTAACATACTTTCAAACGCCTGGAACGATGCGAATAGCAGTAATTTTAATTCCCGTTATGCCTCTGCGACAGAGGTGAACGCTGTCTGCATTCAGGGGATTGTGCCAAGCGCGAATGCGAGTTACAGTGGAGGCGTTGAGAACTACTTCCGTTTGCTTGAAAAGTGGTCTGGAGTTCGATTCACCTTCAATGGCTCAATAATCCAACTATGGGAAAGCCAGAAAGCAACAGGGATATGGAGGTATGGAAATCCAGTCTACACGGCCCCCACACGCATCTGGTCGTGGGATGCAGCACTCGGCGGAATCAATGGCCCTCCAGGTGCACCCCGTGTGGTTGAAATAACAAGGACGCAATGGGAACTCGGTTCCCCCGGTGGCAGCTAGTTTTCCAACTGGTAATGATAAATAGTATACTTTTAATGAGGGAAATAGTGTTTTCTTTTGCTTTGAAGATTTCCATTCCCCAGCAGGGGTCATGATACAGCAGAAGCTCAAAAAGGAGGTCGTAGCACTACAGCGGATACTCCCGTGACAAGGTCTTAATCGCTCCAGTAATACGACAGCAGCTCGTGTCCTAGCCCCTGTTCCAGTTCCTGGCTCCTGCAGCTCTCTTCCAGCGAACCGCTCCTGTTCCTGCTCCAGCGATCTGGCTCTTGTGACAGTTCGTGGTGCAACCGAGACTTGATCCCATCTCCTGCTGATGCCCTATCCGTTGTAGGGGGTGCTGAGTCTGACCCAACTCAGCGCCCCTTCTTTTTTGTCCATAAAGAATCTCCCCGATGGCACTCCCTGTCTCCAAGTAAGAAGTGTTGCGTGCCTCTCCTGCCCACCTTAGAGTACCTAATGCTCTGTTGAAAACCTACATGTACCCGGATGACAATGTTCGTTTTAGATTATGTCGCGCCCTTTCAGGGCTTATCGTTGATTGTGTATCAAACCTTTACCCAGAGCGTTGCTCTGGGCTCTTATCTTCCGCGCCCATGGCGCTGGATCCAGATTATGTCGTGCCCTGAAAGGGCATCATATATAAGCCCAGGGCGCCGCCCTGGGACAATGAAATTCTCCCCCATTACACCAGCCCTGTAAGGGTTCACCCTGAAGGATTCACCCTGAAGGGCGAAACATATCGAAGATGCGCCTCAGGCGTGTTGGAATTCGTGCACCTGGAGGTTTTCAACAGAGCAAGCACCTGACAAAAAGAACTATCAAACCACGACGGCACGACGCGAATGCGTCTTTGCCCATTGGGCGCATTAATAATTCAAAATGTAGGGGCGACCCGTCGGGTACGTTGTGTCGTAGTAGTTTATGCGCCTCAGGAGCATTAGAACTTCATTGTGCTAGCCTCTTCCAATACATAGCGCCGAGAAATACGAGCCTGAGCTGCTCACCTCCCGGGAACTTTTCCCTTGATTACACACAGATCGCTGGGCTATCCGTTTCATGTCTGCTGATCAGAACGGCATGACTTCCCAGGACGTCACAATATTTGTGCTGGTATTGATCTGATCCCCGTATGGGGCGTTCAATTTAACGCTGCTACTGTATGCCAACAGCTGTAGGGACAGATTATAATCTGTCCCTACGAAGAATATTAATAACCACAACACTGCCTGATATGATAGGGGCTAAATTTAACGCCCTTACAAGGAGCCATAAGACGATGCGTCGCAAGAAGAAATCTGGAGGCCAAATCTGGGACGAGCGGATGAAACGCCATCCCAGCGAAATCAATCTGCTCTATTGCGCGGGACGTGACATTGCGCCTCGGCCAAGTGCAGATGAGCACCTGATTCCTTACGATATCTGGACCAACAAAGCACATGTACTGATGCTCCGCAAACAACAACTCATTCCTGCCGCAACGCTGGCCAAAATCCTGCGCGCTCTGGATACGCTCTCCAGACGCTATCAAGCCGGGAAATTCCAGCTCGACCCCCTTAAGGAAGATGTTCACATGAACGTCGAGGCGTTCGTCGAGGCTGAAGCAGGCGCAGAGGCCAGTGGATGGCTGCACACTGCCCGAAGCCGTAATGATCAGACCACCACCGACGTCCGCCTCTACTTGCGCGACCGCGTTCTGGATCTCTTTGGTGAAATTGAAGAACTGATTGGCAAAATCCACAGCCTGGCAGCCAAACATCTCGAAACCCCTATGCCTGGCTATACCCACAGTCGTCCTGCGGCAGTCACCACCTTTGCTCACTACCTCGCCTCTTATGCTCAGGCTCTTGTACGCGACCTCGATCGCCTGCAATTTGCATTCGGTTTACTGAACCAATGCCCACTGGGAGCAGTCGCGGCCTTCGGCACCACATGGCCTATTGACCGTAATTACTGCGCAGGGCTTCTCGGTTTTGAGTCGGTTCAGATCAACAATCTCGACTGCGTCACTAGCCGCTGGGAAATGGAAGCAGAGGTTGCCTGTGCTGTCGCCTTCTTCATGAACCACCTCAGTACCATTGCCCAGGATCTGCTTTTCTTTTCCGACCCCTGCCGCGGATTCCTGAAGATTGACGAGCGGTATCTAACGGGATCATCAGTGATGCCGCAAAAGCAAAATCTTGATTTTGCCGAAGTGACGCGTGCCAAAACGAGCCTGGTACAGAGCTATGCCCAGGCGCTGCATGCCATTGCCAGGGGAATGCTCTCTGGCTATAATCGCGATTCGCAATGGACTAAGTATGTCATTATTGATCTCTTTGAAGAAGTCCACCATGCTCCCCGTATCTTTGGTGATGTCATCGCATCGTTGAAGGTGAATGCTAACGTTATGCTCCGTCACACTTACTCTGGGTTCATCAACGCAGTGGAAATTGCTGACTTCCTGGCCCAGACGAAAGCATTCCCCTTTCGCACGGCGCACCGTGCCGTTGCCAAGGCCGTGAAACGGAGTGAAGCTGCGGGCCGCCTGAAGCTCTCTACTCTCAATCAGGTCCTGAAAGACGAAGGGCATAGCGTGCGGCTGAGTAAAAAAGAATGGGAGAGTCTTGACGAGCCAGTGAAGCGGCTTGCCATGAAACAGCACCTTGGCGCACCGGGACCCCGCGCAGTTCGTGCTCATCTGGAGGCTTTAAAACGACAACGCGCGAAGCACCGCAACTGGCTCACCATGAAGCTGGCGAATCTCAACACGGCCAAGAAAGAACTGGCAAGAGCGATGAAAAAGTATCTGTAGGCGTTGATTTACCCGCCTCGTATCCCGGTGCTTTTCTTGCTCTTTAATTCTCACCGGCAACGTAGGGACAGATTATACTCTGTCCCTACAAAAAGATTTCCATGACCACAAAACTGCCCGACATGGTAGGGGCGTCAAATTTAACGCCCCTGCTTCCTCGCCTCGGGCATGCTCACGCCCATTCATCCATGGAAAAATAAAATCTCCAATTGACAACCCTGGGTTTCCCACCTAGTTTCTTGACTTTGTTAGTCGCTAAAAAATATCCCATGGAGAGGAGGTAGGATAATGAACGGTAAGATCTTTTGGTATCGGAATAGGTCGCACTTGCGACCATATGGAAAGCATGTACGGTCCCTGGTGCTTATCATCTGCATCGTATCAGGCGTATTGATCCTTTCCATCCCGACATCTGTAGACGCGGCATCAAGACTGGAACCGCAAGTCTCGATCACAAAAACAGGCGTCCAGATCTCCTTTGCAACCACATACCCCAGCGGCCAGGCGCAGCTCTTCTGGACTGATGCGGCCGACATAGACCCTCCAAGCCTGATGTCGTTTCCTGAATATCGCTACGCGATGTCAGACAAAGGTATCCAGCAAACTCATCGCTTTAACCTGCCCCTCCAAGCGGACCCCGCGAAGAAATCTCAGACGATCATATTTCCGGGCCGTACCATTCATTTCCGCGTGACTTGCATCGAACAGATGCCAGACGCGCTGCGCGTGCGGCGCTCGAAAGACTATTCTTTTCGTATAATCGAGACGCTAGAAGGTGAACGGACACCAGGGTTGGTATTCACGGATGGCCCGTTTGTAGCAAACGTGTTTGCCGACCAAGCAACTGTCTGCTGGGAAACGAACCTACCCGCACAGGGAACGTTTTCCTACTGGAAGGTCGGACAAGCTCCACCACGGAAAATCGCGGTGCACGACCCCAACCGGCGCTTCAGGATTACCCTTGAGCATCTCAAGCCAAACACGCAATACTATTACCGGATTAGATGCTCCATGTCTGACCCGGAGGACGTGATCCTGTCGCCTTGTTACAGCTTCGTCACAGCGGTGAAACAGGGGAAGCCGTTCAAATTTGCCATCATGTGCGACAGCCGTGCGAATTCCCGCAGGCCTGATCCGGATGCTGCGCTGAACGGCGTGAATGTCCCGACGCTCAACACCCTGTCGCGCCAAGCCTTGCAAGGGGACGCTCGATTTATTCTGTTCTCCGGAGACCTCATCAGCGGCTACACTGACGATCTCGCGGACATCGCACTCCAATATCGAACCTGGCGCATGGCGGTGAATCCGATCAACGCCTTTATCCCTTATTATTGTGCGATGGGAAACCACGACACCGCGGCACCACGGCCTGTTAGGAATAAGAGCACCCCTGGCAGTTACGCCGAGGATATCTGGCGCGACTTCCACGTTCTGCCAGAGAATGGACCTTCACCAGAAAAGGGCTTGCCCACTTATACCGAGAACGTCTACTCGTTCAACTACGGCGACTGCCATTTCGTGTCACTCAATTCTGACTACTACTATCTGCGCGATCTTACCCCGGAAGACCGCTTTGGCTGCACGATTGATCTCCGGCAGCGCGAATGGCTTAAAATGGACCTTGAAGAGAACAAGCACCAGCGCTTCACATTCGTCTTCTTCCATTCGCCAGCGTATCCAAACAATGGTCATGTGGGAAGCTCGCTCGACCGTATCCCGCGAATCCGCGACGCTGTGTGGGAGATTCTCAATGATTACAATGTTGACGCTGTCTTTTGCGGGCATGAGCATAATTACTCTCGTATGATTGTGGATCACCAGGTGAACCCAAAGTGGACAAATCCGATTATTCAGATTATATCGGGGGGCGCTGGCGCGCCATGGTACGGTCAGAATACCAACGTACCCTGGACTGCCAGCGTGCAGGAGTTTCGTACAGATAGTCACTTTGTTATGGCTTCCGTGGCGAAACGCGCTGTCACGTTTGAAGTATATAATGAGCTCGGAAAGCTGATTGATAGGTTCACCATTCATAAGAATAAGAAGTAGTGACAGATTATAATCTGTCCCTGCTACTACATGCGTGGTGGGACTGGAATGGTACTTCCACGCATAGTCCATCGGGCTTTAGGATTATGATGGACAAAATCAAAACCGACGTATTGATTATCGGAACCGGAGTAGGTGGCTGCGCCGCGGCACTTGCTCTAGCAAAGCACAGCGTCGAGGTCATCTTGATCACCAACGCCAGCGATCCCTCGTCATGTAATACCCGGTATGCCCAGGGGGGGATCATTTACAAAGGGCCTGGGGATTCCGCCCGGCTTCTGGCCAAGGACATCGAAGCAGCTGGCCGCAGCGCCTGCGATAGAGGCGCAGTGCGATTCCTGGCCTCGCATGGGCCTGCCTTGGTGAAAAAAATCCTGATTGACGAGCTGAAAGTACCCTTTGATCGAAATGCTAACAATGCTCTCGATACCACAGAAGAAGCGGCTCATTCCGTTCCGCGCATCATTCACGTGGCCGACCTCACCGGCAAGGCCATTGAGGAAAGTATGCTCCGCGAAGTCAGAAAGCGCAAAACCATTAAGCTCGTCACGCAAGCCACTGCCGTGGATCTCCTCACGCTATCGCACCATTCCACCGACCATCGGGATGTGTATAAACCACCAACATGCGTGGGCGCCTACGTACTGTTACAGACCGAAGGGGAAGTAATCCCGATTCTGGCCAAGGAAACCATCATTTCAACTGGCGGGCTCGGTGCCCTTTATTTGCACACGACGAATCCAAAGGGCGCGCGTGGTGATGGCTATGCTATGGCCTATCGTGCAGGGGTTCGGCTAGTCAACCTGGAGTATATTCAATTTCATCCGACTGCGCTGTACCATCCTGAAGCAGAGCGGTTCCTGATTTCCGAAAGCATTCGGGGCGAAGGCGGCGTGCTGATCCGCAAGAATGGCCAGCTCTTTATGGAGAAATACCACTCACTCGGCTCACTGGCTCCGCGTGATGTGGTTGCCCGGGCAATTCATGAGGAGATGCTAATGTACGACGAGCCATGTGTGTACCTCGACATCACACACAAAGCGCCCTCATGGACCAGAAAACGCTTTCCCAATATCTATCAAAAATGCTTGAGTTGCGATATTGACATTACCAAGCAGCCCATCCCGGTAGTTCCTGCGGCCCATTACTCCTGCGGAGGCATCGCCGTAAACCTCGTCGGCCAGACCTCTCTAAAGCGCCTCCGCGCAGTGGGCGAAGTAAGCTGTACTGGCATTCACGGGGCAAACCGCCTGGCCAGTACTTCTTTACTTGAAGCATTGTTATGGGGCACCGGTGCTGGCAACCATATTGCCAAGTCAATTCAATCCAGTAGATACTCCTTCCCCAGCATTGAAGAGTGGCGTCACGAAAAGGAGGAAGTTGACCCTGCACTCATTCTCCAGGATTGGCTTACCATTAAATACACAATGTGGAATTACGTTGGCCTGGTGCGGTCCAGCAAGCGCATGAAGAGGGCAAGGCAAATCCTGCGCGAACTTCAGATGGAAGTGGAATCCTTCTATGAAAAAGCCATGCTGACCGACGATCTTCTCGGGTTGCGCAATGGCGTGCAAACTGCATTGGCAGTACTTTTTGCAGCACTGGAAAACCACGAAAGCCTCGGATGCCATTACCGCAAAGACTGAGCTCCTGCTCTCCGCGATGTCCCCTACACAAATCCTTCGGTTTTCCCTTCTGAATATTTGGAAAGAATTTCGTACGATCTTAATTGACAATCATAGCGGTTTTATGATGGAATATAATATTAAGGGCCCCATCTGTAGAGAATTAAGAAATATAGCAAGAGAAACGTAACTAAGAAAATGGCTAACCTCATATAACTCAATAACTTAGCATTCTCTCTCCAGGCTGTCAGACTCGTTGGCAAGGTGTTGTTTTTAGAGATTTTTCTGGCGTGGATGAAGGAAAATATCCCGTAAATTCTTACAGAATTTCGTGTGACATTCGGGAACTTTTGTAATATATATTACTAGAATTCCATGCGTGTGCCTTATGACCAGCTACGGTCTCGCTTGTAATTGATTTATTGCCCGCGTTTGTGGCCCTCGTGGATTAGGAGATCGCACCTTGGCACTTCAACGCATTACCTACGCCCCAAGCTATTCACTCGTGCTGACCACACTCTGCGCTAATAAGTGTGGCTATTGTCCTTACCCACATTCGTATATCGAGCCCCTTCCGTCCAAAAAAAGGCTGCTGCGTGAGCTCCATAGGGCAGCTCATAAGGGCGCTTCGCTCATATATATCACTGCTGGGGAGGGTATTAGTGCACACCCCGAGATCGTTGAAACCATTGCCTATTATGGACTTAGCGACTACTTAAGCTATCTTTGTTTCGTTAGTAATTGCATTTCGAGCATCAATACTAGCTACTCCTTATTCCCCGAAATGGACATCGGATTGCTTTCGTATGCGGAATTGAAAATCCTGCGCAAGCATTTCCTCTCATATAAGCTGCTCCTTGAGTCGGTTGATCCGATGCTACAGGCCAGCGATGCGCATCGGTACGCGCCAGACAAGGAGCCGAAGCGACGGACTGAGGCTCTCATTAACGCAGGGCGGGTAAGAATCCCCACAACGTCGGGGCTGCTTGTTGGAATAGGCGAATCAAAAGGATCACGCCAGCGGTGCCTGGAGACCCTGGCCGAAATCCATCGCCGCCATGGTCATATACAAAGTATTGAAATAAAAAGATTTAGCCCCTATAAACGCACCCCTATGGGGCAGAATCCACCACCATCACCTGACGACATGATCGAGACCGTCCACATGGCCAGAACCACCCTGGCGTCCAATATCATAATTCAGGTATCAGCTCTGGAGAATAGGGATATTGTTATGGATCTGGTAAAAGCTGGCGTGCGCGACATCGGCGAATTCCCGTTAAACGATGAAAACGGCCAGTTCGCTCGCTCACAACAGCTACTTCTGCAACTTGAGGGGGAGCTGGCGCGCCAGGGGTTTCAACTCGAGCAGCGGCTTTCCATATTCCCTCCCTACATTAAAAAAGGCTGGTACCCGTTGGACTTCCGTGATCTCATCAAGAAATATTTTCAGAGAAACACATCGGAAACCTTTCTCTCCAAACTTAAATCAGCCTCCCACGCAGCCCAGTAGCAGCCTCGTTTTTATGCGCCTCAGGCATAGTGCTGGGTCAGCAATGCTTTCCTCAGGAACGAGTAAGAATTCCTCTGCTATTTATCCGGTGAACAATTCCCAATGCGAAAAAAACTTGCTTCATGTTGAAGCGAAATATACAAAAGGGCTAAAGCTCAAGAAAGTTAAATCCTTCTATGGAAAAAAAACAGATCATCTTGTCCGTAAAATCGGTGAGCAAGATCTACCGTATGGGAGAAGTGGATGTGCCCGCACTGCGGGATGCGACGCTGGATATTTACGACGGTGAGTTTCTAATTATCGTAGGACCCAGCGGCTCGGGTAAAAGCACTCTTCTGAACCTTATCGGAGGAATGGACAGGCCCACAAGAGGTAGAGTAAGCTTTCAAGAGACCGTTCTTTCCGATCTTTCCGATAAAGACCTTACTCTGTACCGGCGCAATAGGGTGGGATTCATATTTCAGTTCTACAATCTGATTCCTACCCTGACTGCACTCGAAAATGTTCAGGTTGCCATAGAGATTACTCAGGACACCCTTGACCCCATGGAATCTCTGACCATGGTAGGATTGCAAGATCGTGCGGATCATTTTCCCGCTCAGTTATCCGGCGGCGAGCAACAGCGCGTCTCGATCGCCCGTGCACTGTCGGGCAATCCTGATTTTATTTTATGCGATGAACCAACCGGAGCCCTGGACCTGGAAGCAAGCAAGAATATCCTCGGGCTTCTGGTTGATTTAAACCGCGAGTTAAAAAAGACGGTCGTTCTCATTACCCACAACAGCGCCATAGCCGAGATCGGTCACCGCGTAGCCCTGATCCGTGACGGCTCGATCCGCTCCATCAGAAGTAATGAGCCCCCCAAACCAGTTGAGCAGATATCATGGTAAACCGTATTCTACTTCGGAAGCTTCTGCGTGATCTACTTCAGCGCAAGTGGTCGCTTGTTTCGCTGTGTCTTATCGTGACCATCGGTGTCGGATGCTATATTGCTATGGCCGGCGTTTACCGTGACCTTTCTGGCTCGAAGAAACACTATTACCAAAACTACCGGTTTCCCGATTTTATCGTTGACCTAAAACGTGCTCCTGAGTGGGCCGTGGAGGAGGTGGCTTCTTTTCCTAATGTGCGGGCCGTGCGTGGGCGGGTGAATTTCTCGACCCTTATTGACTTGCCGGGAAAAGACGAACCGATCTCAGGAGTGTCCATCTCCATGCCAGAGACAAACACACCTGTCCTCAACGATATTCTCCTCATGTCAGGGACGTGGTTTTCCGGAGAGAACGATAAAGAAGTTATTCTTAATGACGCGTTTGCGCAGGAAAACGGCCTTTATCCAGGCAGCAGGATCAAGGCATTACTCCTGGACAAACAGCATGAGCTGCTGGTGGTCGGGACAGCCAAGTCGCCGGAGTTCGTCTACCTGATTTCCCCGGGCGGAGTCGAGCTGGCTCCCGATCCTGCACGATTTGGAGTCATGTATCTTACCGAGAGATTTTTGCAGGAATCGTGCGAATTGGAGGGCGCTTTCAACCAGATCATCGGACTGGCTCACGATAGCTCAAAAACAGCACTCACCGCCACATTCGGCCTGATCGAAGAGAAATTAGACCCGTACGGCGTACTCAACACCTCTCTTGCCGAAGATCAACCGTCCGCCCGTTACCTGGCAGACGAACTGACAGGTCTCAAAATCACCTCCACTGTCATGCCATCAATATTCCTTATCGTTGCTGCGTTGGTGCTGAATGTGATTATGAGCCGCATGGTGGCTCAACAGCGGACAGTCATCGGCACACTCAAAGCCCTGGGTTATTCTTCCGGATCAATTACACGTCATTACGTTAGCTATGGAGTCATTATCGGCTTAATCGGCGGACTGGGCGGCATTGCGTTCGGCTACTGGGCGCAGGGTGCGTTGGTAACGCTTTACCGGGAGTTTTATACTCTACCCGACTTCGAACCTCACTTTTATTTTGATATATTCCTCATCGGCATGACTATCAGTCTTGCGTTCGCCGTGCTGGGAACCCTTAAAGGAGTACACCACGCTGCAGCGCTCGAACCGGCTGAGGCCATGCGCCCGCCACCACCGGAAAAGGGCGGGAAAGTGCTTCCTGAACGAATCCCTTTTTTCTGGAGAAGACTGCCGTTTCGCTGGAAAATGATTCTTCGTGCAATCTTCAGGAATCCATTTCGCAGCTCGGTCAACGTACTTGCCAGTCTGGTAGCCACTGCGCTTATTTTTTCCGCTTTAAGCATGACCGATTCCCTCGACTATATCATGAGCTACGAGTTCGAAAAAGTGTCTCATCAGGACATCACTGTTTCGCTGCGCGACCCGAAGGACATTACCACCACGCGGGAAATGCTGTTATTGCCAACCGTTTCCGAGACAGAGCCTCAGCTTGCAGTAGCATGCGATCTTAAAAACGGGCCGTATCAAAAGCGGGTCGGCGTTATGGGTTTGGTTCGGAACAATCGCCTTTACACACCCCTTGATAAAAACGGCAACCCGATTGTTATCCCTGAGATGGGGCTTGTTCTCTCAAAGAAGCTGGCCGAAATACTCAAGCTTGTTCCGGGAGACACGGTTACAATCCGTCCCCTCATCGGACTCAGGAAAGAGGCCGTGGCGCCTGTCGTGGGAACCGTTGATACCTTCCTGGGGCTTTCAGCATACGCAAACATTAATTATCTAAGCAACCTTATAGGCGAGGAATGGTCGGCTAATGTGGTTATGGGTAACACCTTTCAAAGAACCTCCGAACGCTCTTTTCTCGACAAACTCAAGCTTCGTCCAACCGTGACCGGAATCAGGGAACGGACACGCGCCTTGATCCAGCTTGATGAAACCTTCGGCGAAACCATGGGGACAATGATGTCCATAATGGTATTGTTCGCAGGACTTATTGCTTTTGGAAGTGTGCTTAACACGGCACTGGTATCACTCAGCGAACGTCAAAGGGAGGTTGGGACACTGCGCGTTCTGGGATACTCCCCGGCCAATATAAGCCGGATCTTTTCGGGAGAGAGCCTCGTGGTCAATGTCGTAGGGATACTCCTCGGACTGGTATTCGGAATCCTTCTGGCGAAGTCGCTCTCTCTCGCATACAGCACGGAGCTTTACAGGTTTCCGGCAATCGTTTACCCGTGGCGTCTCGTAATGTGCGCTGTCATCATGGTCGTGTTTATCAGTGCAGCTCAGCTGATTATCTACCGCTTGATTCGTACATTGAAATGGCTGGAAGTACTCAAAATCATGGAATAAAGTGTAACAAGCCTTTAGGCAGGATAACAGGATTGAACGGATAAACATTCTGTGGACTAATCCCATCCTGTATATCTTATCAATCCTGTCTAAGAATTCAAAATCTCTGGAGAAAAACAAATGAACAGCAGCATTCAGAAACCAGAAATCAGAAAATCAAACAGCATCAGTTGGAAAACAGAAATACTATACTTCTTCCTTCTGTTTACTATGGGTTGTGTTTTCTTTGGCTGTGGAGGTGGTGTCGAGGTGGAGGTGGTGTCTCCCTATATAGGCGACATTCATGAATTTTTCACGGAACCGGCGAAGACCCGTCTGGCAAAGACGTATCGCATCACTATGCCCATTGATGGGCGGATAGAGCGTATCGAGCTTGAGCCGGGAGACGAAGTGACGAAAAGTCAGAGGATTGTCGAATTCGATTTGGTGCCGCTTAAGGAAGCAGTCGCCGAGGCGGAAGCCGCGGTTGCCGAGTTAGAGGCAAATATCGCGGTCAAAGACGACAACCGGATCGAAGATACCGTGATGATCGAGATGAACGCGACAGTCAACGCCACTGCCGAAGCGCTCAAAGCAGCCGATGCCCAGGTCAAGGCAGAGAAAGCCCGTAGCGACCGCGCCGCAAAAGAACTGGAACGCATGGAAATATTAGCCGCCGGGCGTACTATCGCACAAAACGAACTTGATGACGCCAAACTTGAAGCGGATACATCACTCATAGAACTCAGAAAACAAGAATTTTACCGTGCAGCACTAAACGCTTTATTTGTCGCGGTTAAGCTTGGCCCCCGTTATGTCAACGAATATCTCGGCCGAGAAAAGCTCGAACGTGAAGTTGTAGTCCATCAATTGGCACAGGCGCGGTCACGCCTCGCAAGAGCCGAACACCAGTTGAAACTCTCTGATATCAGGTCGCCCATAGATGGTGTCGTACTCGAAAAATACGAACAGGGCGACAGAACCCTGCCTGCCGGACATGACCTCCTGCTTTTGGGAAATCTCCACGAACTTGAGGTTATCGCCGACGTACTCACACAAGATGCCTTGCGCCTTTCCCCTGGTTCCCGCGTCAGTCTGAAACCGGCTTCCCGTAGTGAACCAATCACAGGGGTTGTTAAACGTATCGAACCATCAGGGTTTACGAAACTCTCATCGCTAGGGGTGGAGCAACAAAGAGTCAATGTCATCGTTTCTTTCACCGGAGAACACAAAGATCTTGGTGTTGGATATCGCCTCATGGCCACGTTCTTTACAGGTTCGAAAGACAATGCCCTTATCGTACCGCGCTATAGTGTCCTTCAGGCACCGGACCAGTCGTTCTATGTGCTTAAAATCGTCAAAAGAAGAATCCGCAAACAACTCATTGAACTCGGTCTGCGGAGCGATCTCGAGCTGGAAGTAATAACGGGGCTTGCGACAGAGGACGTCATCGTTGCCAAACCGGATACAACCATGAAAGAAGGAATGAAGGCAAAGATGATCCGGTAAGTAATAGTCAGATCCCGGAAGTGGTAAGCGGTAGTGATGGGGAGAATAAGGAGGCAGGAAGTCGCGCTCTTAGTGGTAGAGGGGCCAGAGGTTAGAGGCGGTGATGGGGTCGGGATGCAGCTTCGCCACAAATACAGTCCCCCCATTATAGGTAGTATCAAACGCACCGGGAGTCACGGGGAAGTCAGAGTCGTGAGTAACACCGGCTACGTAGATATCACCTGCGGCGTCAACGGCAATTACATAGTGGCCGGGCCATGAGGCCTTGAAGGACGACGAATATAGCAGCTCGCTGCCTGACTCATTGAGTATTAATACCACAGCTGGCCAGCCTGTAATGCAAGCATTCCGCGCGCCGTCAATGACAATCTCATAGCCAAATCCTTGCCTAACAAAGGTTGAGTAGACTAGAGCGCTACCCAAAGCATTGAGCTTCGTCACAAAGACATTAAAATTCCATTCTCCCCCGTTGATATACGTCGTGTTGAGCACGCCCGGGGTGGTAGGGAAGTTGGGCGATAATGTAGAGCCGCAAACATATGCATTACCATTATCGTCCAGCGTAATGCCACCTGCATCGTCATCGTCTTCTCCGCCCAGGTAGGTTGAGTATATCAGATCGCTCCCTGAAGGACTAAACTTTGTGACAAATGCATCACTGCTAATAGGCGGCCGGCCTCCATTATATGTTGTATCGAAAGCATTAGTGGTTACGGGAAAGTGGGAATCGTCTGTACTACCCGTGACATAAGCGGCGCCCTGAGAGTCAACGGCAATACCCGAGCAGGATGTGTGATACGAGCCGTAGGAGCCGCCCAGGAAAGTGGAGTAGACCAGGGCACTCCCTGCGCTATTGAGCTTTGCCACGTACGCATTATGATAGTTATACTCTGTATCGTACGCATCCGGGGTAGCTGGAAAGTCTGGGGAAACGGCTTGACCAGTGACATAGGCGTTGCCATCCGCGTCTATGGCGATGCTATTGCCTCGGTCGTTGTTATTACCTCCTATGAACGTAGAGTAAACAAGCTCATTCCCTGAGGGATTGAGTTTCGTAACAAACACGTCCGAGTTATTATGGACATAAAAATAAGACCCGTGTATCGTCTGGAACGCCCCGGGGGAAACAGGAAAATCTGAAGATTGCGTGGAGCCGGTAACGTAGGCACAGCCCTCACTGTCAACCGCTATGGCACCTCCAGACTCCGCATCCGCACCGCCCAGGAACGTTGAATACAGGAGCCTGCTTCCCGAGGGATCGAACTTTGCTACATAGACATCAGAACCATATTCACCATGTGTAGGATCGTACGCTCCCGGAGTTGTTGGAAAGTTTTCGGAGCTAGCCCTGCCAGTAACATAGACGTTCCCCTCATGGTCAACGGCGATCCCGTAAGGATAATTATTTGCTGACTCGCCGAGAAAGGTGCTCCATTCCACGCCAGCATTTGCTTGAGGTGCAGCTGCGGTCAAAAATGCAGCAATGAAAAGCACCGAATAGAACCTACTGATTTTCATAATGGGCCTCTACTAGAGCTCTGGCTACGATTTCTAGGAGAGTATATATGCAAAAGCCATGCCTGTCCTCAATGTTAAATGAGAAAATCGCCAGAGAATTTCCAGCCTACTGAGGATACGGGAATTACACGCTTGAACTCACCTAATACAGTAATCGTCCGAAGGTCATCCCACAGCCACGCAGTAGAGAATATTCTACAAAAATGTAGAAAACTGAAGAATATTCTACAGTCTGGACGATCGCGGTCTGCGGAGCGATCTCGAACTGGAAGTAATAACGGGACTTTCGACAGAAGACCTGATCGTCGTCAAACCGGATACCACCATGAAAGAAGGAATGAAGGCAAAGATAATCCGTTAAAGGTCATACTCAAAAGAAGTAAGTGCTCCTTTGGCATTCTCCGCACGTTTGTATGAGACAAAAAATGCTGAGACAAGAAAATCGGCGCAATCTGTGCAATCTGAGGCTCTCATGCTCTAAATTTTAACTTGATTTGCCTCTTTGTCAAATGAGTTAGCATTCTTAGAGGAAAGATAATCCCCCTCACCTTGATCCTCTCCCCCCAGGGGAGAGGAAAAAACGCAAATGAGTTTAAGTTTTCTCTCAAGACCCGACCCTCTCCCCACAGCGGAGAGGAAAAAACACTGAGCAGACCGCTGTTCATTTTCGCGCAGCCAAATCATGACAAACAAATTCACTGACATTCGTCCGGAGATTATATTCCAGCAGACGGAGGACCCTAATTCCCTCTCCCTTGGGGGAGAGGGATGGGGTAAGGGGGCTACAAGAACAGATTGTTATGAACGCAAGCCTCTCTGCAAAAGCATAAGGAATCTGTATTTACTATGTGTTTCGATCGCTATTTTGCTAACCTATCTGACAAAGAGCCCTTTATTTTTTATTAACCACAGGTACAGGCAACGACGTGTCGGAATCATCAAGCCCATCTAACCAGGTAAGCGGTGCAAGATACACTCCTCCTTGACCCCAGCCACAACTGCTAACGTACCATTTCCCATCTATATCACGGATAAGCTCCAGGGCATGGCTGTCTATATGTCCTACCAGGTCAAATAAGTCCCATTCAAACGGATTTTTTGATCTGAAAACCTCCGTCCCTACATATCCACCACGCGGCCCGATAAACAGATAGAAATATTTTCCCCTCCGGATTATAAATGGTGATTCTGTTCCTCCTCCCCACTTCCCGACTTCGGGATCTCTGAAACAAATGCCTCTTTCACTCCACTGTATAAGATCTTTGCTTGTCCGGAACGCTACGACATGGTTACCATGATCTGCCGGATCTGTTGCCGTATAATACATAACAAAAATATCCCGGAGTTTTAAAATAAAAGGATCACGCGCATCATAACCATCAACCACCATTGGGTTTTCAGGATGCCGTTGCCATTCATGCAAGTCTTTTGAAGTCGCAAGGTGAATCTTATATCTAGTATGATCGGGGTCCCCGGCACAATAAAACATATGATAGAGATTATTATAGAAAATTATGTGTGGTGCCCAGAGGTGAACTTCTCTCCATTTCTCCCACTCTGTTGTTAAAGCGAACGGTAGTTTTGACCATGTCTTTTCCGTGAGCGAAGAGGAAACAGCATGAGCGAAATTTTTCTCATTTAATGGATGCGCCGGTTCCGCATGGGTAATGCCAATAAGATGCCAAAGTCCATCCTCCCCACAAATAATCGTATGATCGTTAATATACCATTGTTCTTTTTCCCCAACACTGGGGTCATATATCTTCTCAAACTTCCCGGCCTTAAGCATAGGCGTATATGAAATGAATATTTCTTCCGGAGGATAATCGTATGAAAATACTATATGATCAATATTAATATGGCCCCAACTCCCAGAATGTTTGTCAACAATCTCGAAAAAAGCCTCTTTCCCAACAAACTCTCTTACATCCCAGACGGCAGGCCTTAGTTTCTCCGAATAGCGTCCCGTTTGAGTACGGACTATCTCGTCGTCAATTACAAGGTTTATGCATGTTTCGCCTGGATGTTTTCCACCACCAATTAAGAAACCTATAAAAGGTTTTTGAATTTTAAATTTTTGGCATTTCATTTTACCCTGGGGTTCATCATTGGGAAGATAGGTATTTACGAGTCCTTTCCCAAGGAATCCAGTCACTAAATTTTGTTTGAGCGATGTCCCGGTATGTGGCTGTTTCCCAAACGCTGTCCCTTCGATTTCCCATTTGTCATACGTGCCGCTTTCAAAATCTTCAAATATCACGATTGCGCCTTTCTCGGCAGGTTCCGTTACTAATACACCTCTGAGAGGCGCACAGGATACCAGTCCTAGAAATATCAAGATTTGCAGTAAGTCTGTATAGCTTTTCATGGTTTACACCTCCGGATCTTTAACGCATCGGTAAAGGTTTGCATCAGGCCCTTCCGCATACATCAATGCAGCCCCCAGAACCACTACGTGCAGCTTGCTGATTTCGATAGTGCACTTTTGTCTTGAGTTCTGGCTTCTTCTTTGGCCAAAAACAGCCTAAAATATATGTGGAACTATTTCTCTGCGCAATATTTAAAATAGTATAAGACTTGAATATTTACTCTATCCCTAATGTTTTCTTCAAGTACCACCTCAATCTCTTCTGCTTCGGCTTGATCAACCGGCGCCCCTTATGATTGTCTCCATTTTTCCGCTTCAATACATGACAAATCTGACGCAACAATCATCTTCTTGACAACATCCGGTTTCACAGGATAGATTGAACTATTATTCAACATTAGCCTGCGTGCGTATTGATAGAAAGTTACGGGAGATGGGAAGCGATCGAATGGGCCGTTCCTGGGCAATAATCGGCTGTGTGACAATGCTGCTGCTTTTTATATTTTGTGCCGCGCAGCCTGTGATTGCCGCTATGATTCTCTTTGATAATTCGAAGAATGAACAGGCGGCCAATGCCGACTGGGTGATTGATAATAATTTTCCCTCGCCCCAACCCTTGCACCCTGCAGGCCCTGAGAGCTGGCTTGGCGCCCTGTCGTCGTGGGGATATGAGCTCTATCTGCTTGGCCATACCCTCACCACTCTCCCTCCCACGTCAGATATTACCTATGGCAGCACGTCAAATCCCTATGATTTAGCGCTTTTTGATATTTTCATCGTCCCGGAACCGCAAAACATCTTTACGGCAACCGAGAAACAGGCACTGCTCGATTTCGTTGAGAACGGTGGTGGGCTATTCATCATTGGCAATCACAGTGGGTCAGATCGTGATAATGACGGCTTCGACTCTACCCAGGTGTGGAATGATCTGAACATCAAAGATTATTTCGGCATGCAGTTCAACTCAATGAACGTGTCTGGCATAACCAGTAATCGCAACACGCAGCATCCTCTCATCTCAACGACAACCTACGGCCCCGTGACCACACTCAGTTTACATGCCGGTAATACCCTCACGCTATTCTCGACCCTCAATTCCTCAGTAGAAGGCCTCTTCTGGCTGAGTGGCTCCCTACAGGGTACAACGAATGTGGTTGCTGCCGCGTGTACGTATGGGTTTGGCCGTGTCGTATGTCTCACTGACAGCTCACCTATGGATGACGGTACAGGTGCTCCCGGCGACGATCTGCATCCAAACTGGGGTGACACTCAGGCCACACACCCGGCCTTCTTTCTCAGCACAACAGCCTATCTGCTCGGCCTGGAGGAACAGAATACGACCCCTACCATTAGCCTTGTGAATCAGCACCCTGAGCAGCCAACTTACTTTAATCCGGTCATTCTTTATGCGCAAATTACGGACACGACAGGCGAAGTGGTGAGCGCATCGGCCTTCTACAGAATTGGAACCAATGATCAGTTCACCTCCCTGGTGATGGAGCTTATCAGTGGCACAACGAAGGATGGTCTCTGGAAAACTGCAGCAGCCATCCCACCACAGACGTCAGGCACATTGGTTTCATACTACATCATGGCGTCCGACGACGGCACCCCACTGTTGAGCGCGGTTGCGCCGTCCGGAGCTCCTGCCACGCTGTATTCGTATGTGGTTTCCGGAGAAGATGCTCTGGATGTTTCAGGCTGGAAGATCGAACAACAGAATAGTGCGGCCACGCTCGTTCTGCCGCCAGGTACCTCTCTGCGACCAAAGCGATACCTTCTCATCGGACGCAACAGCGACCAGGAGGCATTTGAGGCATTCTGGGGTGTTACGCTTGGCCCACATGTTCAGTATATTCGCAGCACGAATCTTTCCGGAGGTCAGGAGTTCCCAACCATCAACGGAGGTGAGATCTACACACTAAAGAATACAGACGATTTCAGTGTTGATGGGCCGACGATTGCACTCCAAAGCGGACAGACTGTGCAGCGCGTCAATCCAGGCGATCCTGCCACTCAGGCCACCAGCTGGCTTGTGACAAGTGCCAGTGAGGCATCACCGGGAGCCGGAGCAGGCACAACATCAAATGCCGGCGTGGCTATTAATGAATTCTCCGATGCGCTTGGGTCGGGCAATTACATATATGAATTTGTCGAGCTCTACTATGATGCAGAAGCTGTCTTTCCGCCACAGGTCACTTCCGTTACCGAAAACAGCAACGGCCGCACGTTCATCCAGAACGACGTGCTTACCGTGACCCTCCAGGGTGATGCAGGTTCAACAGCCTCGTACGACATCGGTGCTGTTGCACAAGAGCTTCCGATGAGTGAAAATTCGCCCGGTTCGTACACGGGTTCGTTTCTCGTTCCGCCAGGAATCCGCGTGGTTAGCGCCACAGTACTTGGCCGGTTGGAAAATGCCTTCGGGACTGCGGTGCGCTACGCACCAACCACGGTGAGCATTGACTCGGGCGAGAGCATTTCCATCGGAAGTCTTGAGAGTTGGTCTTTCTCAGGAACCACGTCACCGTTTCGTCCGCCGGAAGCCGTATTCAATCAGGGCCTACAACTCATCGCGCTGAGTAATACGGATACGTTTGGCTACTGGCTGAGCCCGGTGGATACACCGGTGACAAACCAGAGTGTCTACCGCGGCACATTCCACGTGTCCACCGATATTACTGACAGTGCCCATGTTCCCCAAATCCGTCTGCGATTTGTATCCTCCAGCGGAATGCTCAGCTTTGCCACTGTGGTCGAAAGCACGGGAGCCGGCGATACCTCGCCAACACCGGTTGGCCAGCAATACGAGGTGTACTTTTCACCCGGCTGTCTACCCGAAAGCGAGACACTGGGGCTGGCGTTTGATCTCTTAAACTTCAACCCACTTGACGCCACGCCCGCAACCGTGCAACTCGACGCTGTGCAATTGGTGCGTTTATCTCGAGCGGCATTTGACAATGCAACCGTGCTCAAGCAGTACACATTTGACACAGATGAGGAGGGCTGGCTGTTCACAGCCATTCCTTCTTTCTTCACCCCTCCCGAAGCTACCCGCAGAGACGGGAAGCTGGAATTACAAGCCACTGACAGCACCAACACATTTGGCTATTGGGTAAGCCCTGTGGAGGTGGCATTAACGCCCGGGTACCTTTACAGAGCTCTGGCCACCGTAAGCACGGAGATTAGCGACCAGTCGCGTGTTGCGGGTTTTCGGCTGCGTCTCATGACTGAGAACAACCAGCTCGCTGGTGCGCTGCGTGTCCATTCGGCGGGCTCAGGCGACTGCTCGCCCACACCTCAAGGCGTTGCGTATGAACTGTATTTAGCTCCGCTGCCTGATAGCATCAGTGCTCCGTTTAACCATTGCGTGGCGGCGTTTGATCTCCTGAATTTCGACCCAGACGATGATGCCACAGCCAATCTACTTCTCGATTCCATGGTTATTGAGGAGCTGGTTCCTCCTCAGTTTCCTTGAATGTAGATCGCGGAGGCAAGCCCATGCTCAGGCCTGAATGAAGGTGCCATCAGGGCTGCTGGAGAGCGTCCGGCTGACATGGTCAATGCCTGGTGGGGGAGATCTTTAGAGAACACACGTCTTTTCAATTGACAATTCTTTCTCCGCACTATCTAGTTTTTTTATTGAAAAACGGAGATAGGCTATGCGAAATTCCGTTGCGAAGGAGGAGCAATGTATTATGCATAGGCGACTCGCGCTCCTGGTGGTTATAGGAATTGTGGTGGGAAACATCTGTGGCGCCAAAGAGATTGAGCCCTTAGCGGGCGAGCTGGTGGCAGTATCGAAAGTGGTCTCGGGTCAGACCGAGCAGGAAGCCATTGAGCAGGCGTGCCAAGAAGCTGTAAATACCTGTGTGGGAAGAGTGTACATGGGCAAAACTCTTGTCATGGCGCGAACCCTGCTTGACAAGTACCTCCAGCAGCATTACAAGCGCTTTATTCTGTCCAAGGCTGTGTATCAAAAACGCTACAAAAAGGACCAACTTGTACTAGACATGAACGTCTACGTGGATTTCGACAGTCTCGTCAAAGATCTCGATGAAAAGCAGTTTCTCTACAAGCCGCGCATTCGCCCCTTCTTCTATGTCTTCCTCGAAGAGATCTTGGAAGACCAGCATGCACCATATACCATAGGCAGCGATACGATTTTCGACATCCTGATCGAAAAGACGGTACGGGTCAGCGAAGAGCCGATTCAGAATCCACCGCCCAACATTGACGTCTCCAAAGATCCAGAGCTCTTTCAGCAGGCTATCATGGCTGCCCAGAAGGTTGGCGTTGGCCTCTTCATCACTGGAACTTCAACCACCCGACTCATAAAGGCTCAAGAACTTTACTACGACCTTTACTACTTCTATGAAACCCACATGCACTTCAAGCTGGTCCGGGTTGATACGGGAGACATCCTATTTGAAACCGATGCAACAGCCAGCTCCGGCCATATCAACCGCGAGCGAGCAGTTGAACTCTCTATTCAACGTGCTGCCAATATGGCCACTCTCAAGGTCATCGAGGCCTATCTGAAGACCTGGAAGTATCTTATGCTGAACGTCGCTGACTATCAGCTTATGTTTACCGGCATCTCGGCTGACCAACTCGATCTCGTTGCAAAGATGCTCAAGGCCCTGGCGCCAGAGACCGAAGTGTACGTCAAGGCCTATTACAATCGCATTGCCGTGGTCAATCTGATCTACAAAGGCGAACGCAGCGAGTTAATCCAGGCAATTGAGCGGTTGCCATATCCTCGTTTGAAGATCATGGTAGAGAAGCCGACTGCGCTTGAGGTGCAAATTGAGACTTAATGCGCCTCGATGCAATGAGTGCCTGGCAGAGGTTCAAGGTTGGACTCTGGAGTTCTTAAGGAAAATCCGGCGGATCGAGAGTGGGAGAAAAAAAGACGTCGCACCTGAATGTCTTGGCCATTCCAGCATACCTGTCTTGCGTCGAGGTCACATTGACCTCGACCTTCTATCTTAAGGCACGTGCCTCGTAGGATAAAAAAGAAAGTGTCCCGCAAGGCCGATATACCAATCTTGCGCGACTGTTTTTGTACATGCAATTCTGGGGGAAGCGAACGAGAGAAGTACTGAATACTTTGCAAATAAGAAAAAGGAACTTTCAAATGCGCATTATGACGTGCCGAATGCGTTTCGTTGTTCTACGGGTTGCAGTTGCCGCATGTGTAATAATGCTTGGGAGCTGTGCAGCGCGCTCAACCGGTCCAGCTAGTCCCCGAGCTTTGGGAGCAGCGTCCAGCGCTGAGGTTTCGCCAGAATATCAGGCGCCCACGGCGAAAGGTGATACTGTTGCCAATGCCTCGGAATCTTTACCCTCAGCCAAAGCATCTACCAGCATGCCGCTTCCTGCAACACCTGGCGTCTACGCTGGTGATTTGAAAACCTCTCCCCCATTACAGCCGGGAGTGCCGACGCACAGAATCTCGCTCCAGGACGTGCTTCGCCTCACCCTTGAAAACAATCTCGATATTAAAATCAGTGAATATGATCGGAAAATCGCTCGCGATGAAATAGAAGTACAAAAAGGCATTTTCGACACGCTATTCACCTCACGGCTAGCCCAAACCGAGATTGAGCAGCCACTGGTCCTGGAAAAAGCGGGCACAACCCCCGGATTCACGCAGACCACCTGGGAATCTTTCGGCATCTCGGACGTGCAGGAAAGCGTAGCCAAGTCGTTCGAAGCACGCCTGAGCCAGCTCCTCCCCACCGGCGGAATTCTCGAATTGCTCTACATTGACGAGCGGCTCGAACAGGTCCCATCCGGTTTTGCCACGGTTAGTCCCTATTATACCGTGCAGCTCACCCTGGCTTTTCTTCATCCTCTATTGAAGAATTTTGGGCCGGCAGTTACCAAGGCTGGCATCCGAATAGCGAAAAACAATGCCGAGATTTCCCACGAGGCGTTCCGGCTGCAGGTTATGAGTCAGCTGGCCGAGGTGCTCAAGACGTACTGGGAACTGGTGTTTGCCATTTATAACTATGATGTCCAGATGATCTCCCTCCGGCAAGCCCAGGATCTCTTGCGCATCAACACGATTAAGTTCGAAGCCGGCGTGGTGCCCTCCACTGATGTCCTCCAGGCCAAAGCACAAGTGGCCTTGCGTGAAGAGCAGGTCATTATAGCACAGCAGCAGATTCTAGATATCCAGGACCTTCTGAAACAAATTATGAATGTGCCCAATACTGATCCCAACTGGCAGATCAACCTCATTCCAGAAGATCGGCCCACGTACTATGACGTACGCCTGGACGAAGACCAGTTTCTCCGCGAGGCCTTTGCGTACCGACCTGAGTACCGACAGGCAGAGACAATGCTGAGAAGCCGCAAGATTCAACGAATGGTAGCACGAAACAAACGTCTTCCAGAGCTCAACTTCTATGGCTATTATGGCTTCACCGGCGCAGATGAGTCCAATACCCCGGCCTTTGAGAACATGGAAACTCTGGATTATCACCATTGGCAAGTGGGGCTGGAATTCCGCTATCCCCTGCCTAATCGCGTTGGCCGCTATGGCTACCACCAGAGCCGGCTCCAGTACGACCAGGCAAGAGAATCACTCGAAAACGTGAAGAATCTCATTACGCTGGCAATTCGCAATAGCCGGCGCGAGGTGGAAACAAATCGTAAACGCATTGACGTGAACGAGGCATCGGTTGAATATGAAGAGGCCAAGCTCGATGCAGAACAGAAGCGCTTCGACGTCGGTATGGCTACCAGCCATGATGTGCTCGAATTCCAAAGAGATCTCGCCAATAGTCGGGCAAACCACTTGCGCGCAATTATTGACTACAATAAGGCGCTTATTGATCTCGAACTGGCCAAAGGTACCCTCCTGAAATTCCACCAAATCCAGATTGAAAACCAGTGACTCCCGCTGTCCAGGCTTCCTGATCCTAAGGCCTATTCTACCACAGTTCCTACCATGGCCACGGTGTGTCTATTTTATCCCAGATCTTGCGTTAGAGAAGAATTTCTTCTTCTTTAAATTAAGAATACAGTTTTTAATTCTTTTAGACAGGATTTACAGGATCAATAGGATTTATCCTTGTGTCCTGTTTTGATTGAAGAATGCCACAGAGATATTTTATATTAAACCCAATAATAGATAATCCCTGCGGTCAGGATGTAGGGGCGGGGTTACCTCGCCCCTACAAAAACCAACATTGCAATGAAGTAAAGCAGTTCTGCAGCATTTTGACCAGGCAAAAGTATTAGGAATGGCACTAAATATAGCAGCCCTGCAAAAAGCAAACAGAACACAACAAATCAGATTAGGACACCACGGGATTTATCAGGGGTTGACGGGATTCTTTACATTTTTTTATCCTGTTAATCTTGTTCATCCTGTCTAATAATTTTTGTCATTTTTTTTGCGCTTCTTTTCAGATAAACACTTCTGCCTCTTAAGCAAAGATTTTTCTGTGTTTTGCATCATTATCTTGTCACTTTCTTTAAACTCAACTGCGAAATTTGGGTTTATAGACTCTAGCAATGCCCATGCTCTGAAAAAATTGGGTTGACTTGGCTTGGATTGCCTACTTAGAATCTTTTTACTAGACGAAAGGCGGAAGGATCAGCCTTTCCCCTCACTTCTTTTGCGTGCGAGTAAAATGGCCCGAATCTTAGGATCATCAGACTCGCTGAAAAACTTGGGCAAATGGCAACCCTGACCATTCTGACATACGGTAACGATACGCTGCGTAAGGTGTCAAAGCCTGTTGAGCGCTTGACGGCGGAGGATAGGAATCTCATCTCCAGCCTTGGCGAAACCATGTACGCCATGCGGGGTGTGGGGCTTGCAGCGCCGCAGGTGGGCTTGTTGAAACCCATTCTGGTGCTGGACGTGGATCAAGTTCAGCAGCTATCTGCTAAGTCATCCGGCGCCGGGCAATCAAAAAAAATAGCGCGCAATCTGCAGGTTTTTATTAATCCGGAACTCATCTGGGAGGCTAATGAAGACGAACCGTTTACGGAAGGTTGTCTGAGCGTGCCGGGCATTGAGGCAGAGATATATCGGCCTACGCGTATCCGGCTGCGATACCACGATACGAATTTTGAGAGAAAGGACTTGGAGGCTGACGGCTTATTGGCCCGCGTATTGCAGCACGAAATTGACCATCTCAATGGCAAGCTTTTTATTGATCGCGTGGGCGGGATAAAGCGCGTCTTGATGGCGGGCCGGTTGAATCGGCTGAAAAAGGAAACGCATACCAGGCAGGCCAATCAGTCAGATATTTTAAAACTCTAACTACACCCCTGCTGTAAGCTGCAATTAATTCCGGTCGCAACGAAGGCCCATGCAGGCTGTCCTGTGGCTTTGATATCTAGCACGATTCTTTAGCAGCCATACTACCATATTGAGGCGAAAAGAAATGCCAATGGAATTCGACAGGAATCCTGTGGGCAAAAAGGACCTGGCGGAATCCAAACCCCGGGAACCAAAGGTCCCTATCGACGCCCGGAGCGAGCTCGAAGTGCTGATCCGGGCACGCTACCCGCTGATCTACGTGGTGAGCTGGGAAGAAGAGCGGGTGATGCACGAGCTTGACCGAATCGCGCAGACACTGGACAAGAAGGTCTATGCATGGGACATTAATCACGGAATTTCTCGTTATCGGCGCGCAGTGGAAGGCAAAATTGAAGGGAAAAAAGGAACCAAAGACCCCATCCTGGCCATTCGAGAAATTGCGGAGATTACTGACCCCTCCATCTTTGTCCTGAAAGATTATCATGCCTATGTCAAAGATTCCACTGTGATACGTGGCTTGCGCAACCTTGCGGCAACTCTGCGTCAGACCTACGTCTCGGTCGTGATCTTATCGCCAACTCTGGAAATTCCGCCAGAGCTGGAAAAGGATATTACCATTGTTGACTTTCCGCTGCCCGCAAAGCAGGATCTTGAGATCCTGCTTCATCAGATCTCCGATGACCTGAAGGGAAATCCCAACTTTCACATTGATATTAGCGCCGAGGCGAAGGACAAGATTCTCGAGGCGGCAGTAGGTCTCACACTGAATGAGGCGGAAAACGTGTTTGCCAAAACGCTGGTGCTTACTGGCCGATTGACGGCCAAAGAGGTGCCATTTATTTATTCCGAGAAGAAGCAGATCATTCGCAAGACGGGATTGTTAGAATACATCGAAGTGGATGAGCAGATGTCAGGCGTTGGTGGGCTGACGGCGTTGAAAGACTGGCTGATTAAGCGGCGCTTGGCTTTTAGCGACAAGGCCCGGGTATTCGGGCTTCCTACTCCCAAAGGGGTGCTTTTTCTCGGAATTCAGGGGTGCGGGAAAAGCCTGTGTGCGAAAGCCGTCGCCAATTTCTGGGAAATCCCACTGCTTCGTCTGGATATGGGGAGGCTCTTCGGCAGCTTCGTCGGCACCTCCGAGCACAATGTGCGCCGCGCTATCAGCGTCGCTGAATCCGTATCGCCGGTGATTCTCTGGATTGACGAGATTGACAAAGGGTTCTCCGGCCTACAGTCATCTGCGTTTTCCGATTCGGGGACTACGGCGCGTGTGTTCGGCACGCTCATCACCTGGCTCCAGGAGAAGACCGTGCCGGTGTTCGTAATTGCTACGGCCAACAACGTTGAAGTGCTGCCACCGGAACTGATGCGTAAGGGCCGCTTTGACGAAATCTTCTTCGTTAATCTTCCGACCGTTGGGGAGCGCAAGGAAATCTTCTTTATTCACCTGAAGAAGCGTAAGCGGGATCCGAAACGTTTCGACCTCGACCTGTTGGCGAAAGAGAGTGAAGGATTCAGCGGCTCGGAAATCGAACAAGCCGTCATCTCCGGCCTATATGATGCCTATGTAGAAAGCAAGGACATTGATACGCAGACTATCCGCAAGGCAATTTCCGAAACTTACCCGCTTTCCAAAACTATGCACGAAGAAATTGAATACCGCCGCAAGTGGGCCAAAGGCCGCGCGCGAATGGCCACCTGATCTCACACACCCATCCACAGCTTAGAAGTAGGGGCGTTTAATTAAACACCCCTACAGCTACGGAATCCCAAGAACCAAAATAAAGGACGTTGAACAGCACGCGTTCAACGCCCTCTCTTGCCTATTCTAAGATAGCGTCGGATTCTTATCCGTTACGCTCAGTAAAAGATATCCGTATCATCATTAGGAGGCTCAGGCACTTCCGGATACCTCTGACTCCGCCAGATATTTCCAGCACTGACGGTCCCATTCGTAGGATCGTACATGCGGTCAGGGCCATTTCCTATTGATCGGTCAGAATATCTTCTATCCGGTCCGTAACTGCACATACGCCACTCGCCATAATAGCTTTCCAGCACCTTCGTCCAATACACACCCCCACCATGGTCAATGTAGTATCTAGGCACTTGGTAGGAGTAAAACTCGATGTCCCTGTTACTCTTATCCTGAAATGCGAAGGGATCCCTCATGTCCTTGGTAGTAAGGTATGCAATTGGCGTTGTGAGATTATAGCGAAGATACCCATTAGTGGGGTCGAGGTAAAAGGCCTGCGTCATCGGCGCGTACTTATTATGATCTACAAAGTAGGCCTCAATGGCAGTGGTCACTGTCCGCATGTCGGCCTTGGCGCGCGAGACCTTCGAGCGCACCTGGGCTTCCAAAAAGTTTGGTATTGCAATGGCAGCAAGGATGGCAATGATGGCTACGACAATCAGTAGCTCGATCAATGTAAATCCTTTTCGTCCGTGCATAAGCTCACCTCCTTTCCGATGGTCAAGTCTCAAAATTCCAAACAGACAAAGTAAACTATGAATACCTGACATTTGTCAATTAAAATTTTCTTCGCATCCTCCCTGCGGACCATATGCGGCCAGATTGTGCAGCTCTACCTCGTCCAAGTCCAAAGATAATTATGCAAAACAAGCTGGTAAGTTTACAATACGCTCCTCTATGACGATGGCTCGCCGGTCATTGCAGGTTAAGCCTTTACGGAAATAATCACAAGAACACGTGTTAAAGTAAGTATCTTCAGTATCTAATGATATGATCATCCTCAACACGCCGTGTACCGTTTCCGCCAATGGTGCACCTCGGGAGACTGCCAAGCTGATTAAGGTCGTATTCGCCTCCGTCAGGGCACTTTGGCGCTGTACGCAAATTCATCTCCCTTAACACTTCGCTCCAGCTCACGTCACCAACGGCCTGCCCGCGATCCTGAGCTACTTTGCGCTTGGCCGATTCGATCATATTCAGATTCTGGCGACAAATCTTCGCATTCTCCACGTTTTTTAAATCACTCGTGGCAAATGCCTGTTTGGCCTCGGACCTGCTGCGGAAAAAAATGTAGCGAAGCCGTGGGCCTACGCTTTCCCAGGATATGATGCCAGAGGCAAAAACCACAATCACTACTGCACCTATCACACCAAGTATTATAATCTTTTTCACTGTATATCACCTCCTCGCTCAACTTATGTGTGTCGTTGATTCCCTAGTCCTTTCTAACAGCAAGGCAAACACATCACCTCCCGAAATGTAGCCCGTCAGCCAATCTCCCAGACAGGAGACGTCCGTCTCTCATTCATAAGGAACCGTAAGCTCACCCCGGATGATCTTATCCTTGAGCGCTTTGATCTGCTCGTGCACCGGCTCGCCAATGATCTGCTTGTTCTTATCGTCATAAACATATCCAATCACGCCTTCCTTCAGGCCCCACTCTTGAACACCACCTTTGAACTCCCCTCTCATTGCCAGCGCTATGGTGTTGTACACTGTTTGATCCACCCGCTTCAGCATACTCGTGATGATAACGCCGGGTTTTGCTTCATCCGCTTGATCCGAATCTACTCCGATGGCGAATTTGCCCAGCTCTTCCGCCGCCTTGAAAACCCCCAATCCTGTTGACCCTGAAGCGTGAAAAATAATATCTGCTCCCCCGTTATATAGCGACAGGGCAAGCTCTTTGCCTTTCCCCGGATTAATAAACGCGGCCCCCGATACGCCCGCATACGTTACCCCAACCTGACACGAAGGGTTCACGTGCTTCACACCTGCAGTGTAGCCTTTTTCGAACTTGCGGATAAGTGGCCCCTCAGCCCCACCAACAAATCCCACTTTATTGGTTTTTGTAAGAAGACCGGCAATTGCACCAACCAAGAAACTGCCTTCGTGTTCCCGGAATTTCAGCGCCAGGAGGTTTGGTGGGATAATCTGGCCGGGCTGCACCGCATAATCAACACACGCGAAATGCTTGTGGGGAAAGTCGCGTGCTATCTTTGTAATATCATCGGTGAAAAGGAATCCAATGCCGAAAATCAACTGCGCATCACTGGCTGCAAATCGCCGTACGTGGGCTTCACGATCTGATCCCTGCGTCGGCTCAGCCACGACGTAATGAATCCCCAGCTCCTTCTGTGCCATTTCCAGGCCTCGATAGGCGGAATCGTTGAACGACTTATCGCCCCGTCCACCAATATCGTACACCAATGCAACCTTAAACGGCTTTTGGGATTTCGCTGCTTGCTCAGCGAATAGTGCGAGCGAGGCTGCAAACAATGCTCCAGTTAAAAACGCGATCGACCATTGCTTCAGTCGTGTGGGTATCATTTTAAATCCCTCTCTCAACCACAGTGGTTCGCCGGCTCCACCCATGAAGTGCACATTCCTGCAGCCGGCGCGTAGGGACAGATTATAATCTGTCCCTACCAATGTCGCCTTCTTATGGGCAGGAACATTGCATGTAAGTAGACAAATAGAAAAATCTATTGTCAATGTCAACAGAATTATGCTAGCGCTTGTTAAACAAGGCGGTAACTGAAGGCGAATACTTCGGCCTGAAAAAAATGGGGCCACTAATGTTGCGCTTTGAACGAGCTGCTGTGCGGGAAGGTCACACGTTGATTGCCGGTGTGGATGAAGCGGGGCGCGGCCCGCTGGCTGGTCCCGTGGTTGCAGCCGCCGTTATTCTTACCACTGAGGTGCTCATTCCTGACGTAATTGATTCCAAACTCTTACGTCCTGCCCACCGCATCACCGTATTCAATCGCATTATTGAGCAGGCTGAGGCCATTGGCATCGGAGTTGTCTCGGCTGCTCAAATTGATGCATTGAATGTCTATCAGGCATCGAAGCTGGCAGCGCAGCAGGCTGTTCAGCAGCTCTGTCCAGCGCCGGATTTTCTCCTCACCGATGCTCTGCCACTTGATTCAGTTGAAATACCTTTTCAGGCAATTATCAAAGGCGATTCGCAGTCGCAGTCCATTGCAGCGGCGTCAATCGTTGCCAAGGTCACACGCGATCGCATCATGGCCAGCTATGACCAGGACTTTCCGCAATACGATTTCATTCATAATAAAGGCTATGCGTGTCCAAAACACCTCGATGCACTTGCTGAGTTTGGTGCCTCCACGCTTCACCGCCATACGTTCAAAGGCGTGGTGTGGTTTGATCAGGAGATTATTCACTCACAGACGTTCCACGCAATGTGCAAGAGGCTAAGGAGTAGCCGCACGGAGGCTCAGTTTCAGCAGCTGCGACACATGCTTGTACACCTGAATACGTACCTGCCTCAGCGAGAAATCTATACGCTTCATGCTGCAATTTCAGAGCAGGAGGCACGGCTTGGATAACCGCAGAGAACTACGATACTGGAAACAACTACTCGGCCGCTACGGCGAGCGCAAAGCGTGTGCGTATTTAAAAAAACAGGGCTATCGGATTCTTGGCACGAATTTCCGCTGCAAAGCAGGCGAAGTTGACATTATCGCGGCTGATCACGAAACCCTGGTATTCGTAGAAGTGAAAACGCGCTCGTCCGATCAGTTCGGGACACCCCAGGAAGCTGTCACAGCAGAAAAATTGCGCACTTTGCGCCAGGTGGCACAATACTACCTGCGAGAAACTGATGCACCCAATAATATGCCGGTGCGCTACGACATTCTGGCCCTCACTATTGATCAGAACGATAGGGTCACGAATATCGAGCACATCACGAACATTGGCGAATTCTAACTATCGTCGCGTAAACACCTGACTATGCCAGCATCAGCATCAGTGCCGTAGGAAAACAACACAAACCAGAGCACATGGCTCGAATGTTCTGTGTTCCTATGAGACAAAAGCAGTGGCTGAGAAATTTACCTTGTGTCCTGTTTTGATTGAAGAATGCCACAGAGAGACTATTTTATAGTGAATCTAAACCCAATAATAGATAATCCCTGCGGTCAGGACGTAGGGGCGGGGTTACCCC